>NZ_JBKJFM010000074.1:0-28329 GCF_046614825.1 Streptomyces nanhaiensis | reverse complement strand
GTCCCGAGCAGGTCGCGCCCTGGCGCCCTCCGGTCGACGACCCCTTCCTGCGGGCCGCCCGGCGGCAGGCCCGCCCCGCCGGGCTCGGACGCCGGCTGGGCGCCCGCCTGGTGGACGGCGTCCTCACCGCGGCGGTGGCCGCGGCGGTGGCCCTCCCGTTCGCCGGCCCCAGCGCCGAGCACTTCCGCAAGCAGGTCGAGGCGGCCGAACAGGCCGGTGAGACAAGGCAGATCTGGCTGGTCGACGGCACCACCGGCGTCTACCTGGCGATCGTGCTCGGCGCCCTGTTCCTGTTCGGCCTCCTCTACGAGGTGCTGCCCACCGCCCGCTGGGGGCGCACGCTCGGCAAGAAGCTGTTCGGTGTGAGGGTGCTCGACATCGAGGAGCAGGACACCCCCTCCTTCGGCGCCGCGCTGCGCCGCTGGCTGGTGTACGGACTGCTGGCGCCGACGGGCATCGGCGTGGTGAACGTCCTGTGGTGCCTGTTCGACCGGCCGTGGCGGCAGTGCTGGCACGACAAGGCGGCGCGCACCTTCGTGGCGCGCGGTACCGAGGAGTCCGTCCCGGCCGGGTGACGCTCCGGGGAGTCCCCCGGACGGCCCACCCCTGATGCGCGGTGCGCCGCGGCGCGGTCGACTCTGAGCATGAGGAAGCGAAGGCCGTACCGGATACGGAGCCCGCGCCGTCCCGAGCAGGGCGGCGCGGGCGGAGCGCCCGGCGCGGCGGAAGGCCGTACTGCCGGTGTGCGCGGCCCGGTGGTCCGCGACCCGGCCGGGTCAGCGGCGCGAGGAGGTCTCCGCCAGACGCCGGCCGCCGTCGGCGCTCTGCGCGCCGCGCTGCGCGGGCACCGTGCCGGCCGCCGGACGCGAGGCCCCTGAGGAGCGCCGGACGGGCACCCTGACCGCGACGAGCAGCCCGAGCGCGAGCGCCGCACTCGCGATGACCGCGATCCCGGCTCCCGAACGCGCCTGCGACACCAGCAGCATCGCGAGAGCCGAGAGGATGACGGTGGCCGAACCGTAGGCGAGCTGTGCGGGATTCGGACGCGGCATGACGGAATCCGTCCTCCGGGATCGGTGGTTGACCGGGGGCGAGGTCGCCGGACGGCGAACGTGGTCCGTCGAACGACTCTACGATGCCGGATGCCCGTGCGCAGCCGCGGGTAAGCCTGACCTGACTTATCGCCACCGACGCGCCGATGCACAGGGGGCGCACGGAGTCACGCCCCGGCCGCACCGCTGTCGGCCGTTACCGTCCGGTCTCCGGACTCCGCAACTGACTGGCCGGACAACCTACTTGTGTGGCGTGTTCAAATCAAGGGCTGTTTTTTCGGCCGCCGCTCATGTCGAATGCCTCCACGCGTGTGCACACACGTGCCATGGCCATGCATGGGGAGGGCAATACCTAGTGAAGAGCCAACGGAGGACTATCAGATCCGCCGCCCTGGCCACGACGGTCGCCGTCATAGGGGCGACCTTTCTGACCGCCGGCACCGCCTACGCCCACGAGGGCACCGCACCCGACGGTCGTGACCCGGCCGCCGCGGAGCACGGCGACCACGCCAAGGGCGGGCACAAGCACGGCAAGGACAAGGACGGCAAGCACGTCGACCACGACCTGCCCGGCCCGCTCACCAAGAAGCAGCGCTCCCAGCGCCTCGCGGCCCTTGAGCGGCTCGCCTCCGGCCAGAAGCCCGTGACCAAGAACGGCTCCAAGGTCATGAAGCTCGGCGACGACAAGTACGTCGAGATGGAGCAGACCAAGACCGACAAGATCTTCACCATTCTCCTCGAGTTCGGTGACAAGATCGACCCCAGGTTCGGTGGCACCCCCGGTCCGCTGCACAACCAGATCGCCGAGCCCGACCGCGAGCAGGACAACACCACACTGTGGAAGGAGGACTTCAGCCAGGAGCACTTCCAGGAGATCTACTTCGGGGAGGGCAAGGGCTCGCTCAAGACGTACTACGAGACCCAGTCCTCCGGTAAGTACTCCGTCGACGGCATGGTCTCCGACTGGGTCAAGGTCGACTACAACGAGGCCCGTTACGGCAACAACGCCTGTGGTCAGAGCACCTGCAACACCGTCTGGGACGCCGTCCGCGACGGTGTGAACCAGTGGGTCGCCGACCAGAAGGCCGCCGGCAGCACCACCGAGGAGATCAAGGCCCAGCTGGCCGAGTACGACCAGTGGGACCGCTACGACTTCGACGGTGACGGCGACTTCAACGAGCCCGACGGCTACCTCGACCACTTCCAGTTCGTCCACGCCGGCGAGGACGAGTCGGCCGGCGGCGGCGCGCAGGGCGAGGACGCCATCTGGGCCCACCGCTGGTACGCCTACGGCACCGACTACGGCAAGACCGGTCCCGAGTTCAACAGGGCCGGCGGCACCGAGATCGGCGACACCGGCATCTGGGTCGGCGACTACACCGTGCAGCCCGAGAACGGCGGCCTGGGCGTCTTCGCCCACGAGTACGGCCACGACCTCGGCCTGCCGGACCTGTACGACACCAACGGCGGCGAGAACTCCACCGCCTTCTGGACCCTGATGTCGTCCGGTTCCTGGCTGAACAACGGCAAGGACGCCATCGGCGACTGGGCCGGCGAGATGACGGCCTGGGACAAGCTGTCCCTGGGCTGGCTGGACTACGAGACGGCCAAGGCCGCCACCAAGTCGCGGCACAAGCTGGGTGTCTCGGCCCACCAGGGCAAGAACCCGCAGGCGCTGATCGTGGAGCTCCCCGAGAAGGAGGTCACGACCACCGTCGTGGAGCCCGCGGCGGGCGAGAAGCAGTGGTGGAGCGGCAGCGGTGACGACCTGCGCAACTCCCTGACCCGCACCGTCGACCTGACCGGGGCCTCCTCCGCGTCGCTCGACCTCAAGGGCTGGTGGGAGATCGAGGAAGGCTACGACTACCTCTACACCCAGGTCTCCACCGACGGCGGCGCCACCTGGACCGCCCTGGACGGCACCCGCAACGGCGAGCCGCTCGGCAAGGACGCCTCCGGCGCCCCCGCCCTCGACGGCTTCTCCGGCGGCTGGGAGGACCTCTCCTTCCCGCTGGACGCCTACGCCGGCAAGAAGATCGACCTCCGCTTCCACTACCGCACCGACGGCGGTGTGGCGGAGAAGGGCTTCACCGCCGACGAGATCACCATCACCGCCGACGGCCAGGCGATCGTCACCGACGGCGCCGAGGGCGACGACAACGGGTGGACGGCGAGCGGCTTCTCCCGCATCGGGGGCTCGTTCTCCAACTCCTACCCGCAGTTCTACATCGCCGAGAACCGCCAGTACGTCTCGTACGACAAGACGCTGAAGACCGGTCCGTACAACTTCGGCTGGGCGAACACCCGTCCCGACTGGGTCGAGCACTACGCCTACCAGAACGGTCTGCTGATCTGGCTGTGGGACACCTCGCAGCTCGACAACAACACCAGCGTCCACCCGGGTGAGGGCCTGGTCCTCCCGATCGACGCGCACCCCAAGGCCGAGAAGTGGGCCGACGGGACCACGATGCGCAACCGCATCCAGTCGTACGACTCCACCTTCAGCTGGTACCCGACGCGCGGCATGACCCTGCACAAGAACGGCGAGGCCGCCAAGATCGGTTGGAAGATGGGCAAGCCCTACTTCGACGACCGCAAGGGTACGTACTGGGACGAGTCCAACCCGACCGCGAGTGTGAAGGTGCCCGACACCAACACCCGCATCACGATCGTCAACCAGCCGCTCGACGGCAGGACGATGACCGTCCAGGTCGGACCCTCCACCAGGTGACACCCGTGTGACACCCCGATGACGCCGCGTTTGCGCAGGTCGTGGCGGTGAGGCAGTGAACGGTCGGCCGCCGCCCCCTAGCGGGCGGCGGCCGATCGTGCTGAGAATGCGCGTACCGCCCGGGGCCGGGTGGCCGTTGTTGACGTGGTGTATAACGGGGGAGTGGTGAAGATGGCAGGCGGTGGCTGGACCAGGCTGCCGGACGGCAGCGTGGTCGTGGCGCTCTCCGTGCCCCGGCCGGGGCACGGTGGGCAGCGTGCCCGCTTCCTGGTCCACGCGGCCAACCGGGCCCGCGCCCTGACCCGGCTGAGGAACCTCGGCCTGCGCGCGGTCTACCTGCGCGGCAACACCGAGCCGCCCACCCCCGACGAGATCAGCGCGGTACTGCACCACCCCGACGGCCTGGTCTGGCGCCCGGCCCCGCAGCACGGCGCCGCCGGCGCACCGGCCGACGAGGGGACGCACGCGGAGGGCGGCTTCTGGCGGCCCATAGGCGCCCTGCGCCGCGCCGCGGCCGGCTAGGGCCGCCGCGAGCGCATTCCCCCGCCTTGCGGCCCGTCCTCCGCCGCCGTGCCACTGGCGCGATCCGTGACCCGCGATCCGTGACCCGCGATCCGCGACCCGGGCCCCGTCCCTCGGCCTCCCGGGCAGGCGGAACCCGTCGGCCGGACGCCGGTGCCCCGGCGGACGGCGGCCCGGACAGGACCTCCCGCGCGCCGGGGTGCCGTACGGCGAAGCCGGGGGAGCGCCGCGCCACCGGGCGGGCCCGGCCGGCGCGGCCGCCGGGTTCAGGCGGCGCGGACCACCGGCGCGCCCGACAGCTCCACGCCCGCCCCGCGCATCTCCTCCAGCGCCAGCTCGGTGGTCCGCGCCGCCACCCCGGCCGTCATGCCGAGCAGCACCCGGGTGCGGAAGCCCTCGCGGGCCGCGTCCAGCGCGGTCGCGCGCACGCAGTGGTCGGTGGCGATGCCCACCACGTCCACCTCCGTCACCTCGCGGGAGCGCAGCCAGTCGGCGAGCGGGGTGCCGTTCTCGTCCTTCCCCTCGAAGCCGCTGTAGGCGGCGGCGTACGCGCCCTTGTCGAAGACCGCGTCGATCGAGCCGGAGGCGACGGCGGGGGCGAAGTTGGGGTGGAAGCCCACGCCCTCGGTCCCGGCCACGCAGTGCGCGGGCCAGGAGTGGCGGAAGTCGGGGTGGTCGGAGAAGTGGTCGCCCGGGGAGACGTGGTGGTCGCGGGTGGCCACCACGTGGCGGTATCCGGGGGTGCTCTGCCCGACGAGGTCGGTGATGGCCGCGGCCACGTCGGCACCCCCCGCCACCGCGAGGCTGCCGCCCTCACAGAAGTCGTTCTGGACGTCTACGACGATCAGGGCCCGGTGCATGGCGCACACCTTTCGGCTGGAGTGGCTGTAGCTGGCTGGCTGTCGCCGCGGCCGACCGCTGTGACCGGCCGCGGCGGCCGTGGTCCGCGGCCGGTGCGGTCCGCGGGGGAACGGGGGCGGGACGTGTCCGACCTTAGACACTCGGCGTCCGCCGCGGGAGTGCGAGGACACGCGGCGCTCACCCCACGGTGTACTCGGTGGGCAGGACCGGTTCGCCGCGCGAGAGCTGCGTCGCCGACAGCGGCAGCCCGTCGCGGGCCCGCAGGTGCCGCTCGCGGGCCGCCTCCAGCCGCTCGCGCGCCACGATCTCGCCGCCGCGGACCAGGTCCACCGTCAGCAGGTGGTCCGCCAGCTCCGCCGGCACCTCGCCGGTGCCGACGACCTCGGCCTCGGCCACGCCGTCCGCGTCCGGCCGCCGGGCGGCCCACTTCACGCCCCCGACCGACAGCTTCCCGCCCATGGACTTCTTAGCCACCGGGCGCAGCGGCGCGCCGGGGTCGCAGGAGTCGGCGCGGGCCACCAGCTTGTAGACCATCGAGGCCGTGGGGTGCCCGCTGCCGGTGACCAGCTGGGTGCCCACGCCGTAGGCGTCCACCGGGGCGGCGGCCAGCGAGGCGATGGCGTACTCGTCCAGGTCGCTGGTCACGATGATCCTGGTGTCCCGCGCCCCCAGCCCGTCGAGCTGCTGCCGCACCCGGTGGGCGAGCAGCAGCAGGTCGCCGGAGTCGATGCGCACCGCGCCCAGGCCGGGGCCCGCCACCTCCACGGCGGTGCGGACGGCCTCGGCCACGTCGTAGGTGTCCACCAGGAGCGTGGTGCCGCTGCCCATGGACTCCACCTGCGCGGTGAAGGCGTCCCGTTCGGTGTCGTGCAGCAGGGTGAAGGCGTGGGCGCTGGTGCCGACGGTGGGGATGCCGTAGCGGAAGCCCGCGGCCAGGTCGGAGGTGGTGGAGAAGCCGCCGACGTACGCCGCCCGGGCCGCGGCCACCGCCGACAGCTCGTGGGTGCGGCGCGCGCCCATCTCGATCAGCGGGCGTCCCCGGGCCGCGACGGCCATCCGGGACGCGGCGGCGGCGACGGCCGAGTCGTGGTTGAGGATCGACAGGACCACCGTCTCCAGCAGCACGCACTCGGCGAAGGTGCCCTCCACCCGCATGACCGGCGAGCCGGGGAAGTAGACCTCGCCCTCCGGGTAGCCGCTGATGTCGCCGCGGAAGCGGTAGTCGGCCAGCCACTTCAGGGTCGGCTCGTCCACCACCTCCCGCTCGCGCAGGAACTCCAGGATCTCCGGCTCGAAGCGGAAGTTCGCCACCGCGTCCAGGACCCTTCCGGTGCCCGCCACCACGCCGTAGCGGCGGCCCTCGGGCAGACGGCGCGTGAAGACCTCGAAGACGGAGCGCCGGTCGGCGGTTCCGCCGCGCAACGCCGCCTGGACCATGGTGAGTTCGTAGTGGTCGGTGAAGAGGGCGGTGGACGGCACGGCGACCGGCAGGCCCAGGTCTGCGGTGTTCATGGGACGGATGCTACCCCTAATCTCGTCACTTTGACGATATCCGGTTCCGCGGGATCGCGCCGCCGCCCGCCGGAACCCCGTTTGCACCACCGCCCGGTCAGGGTGGCAGCATGGGAACCGTGAGCGACGACACACACCGGACGACACCCCCGGCCCTCGCGGTCGCGCGGCCGCCCGCCGCGGACCGCGTACCCGGTCCGCGCGGCGCCCATGTGGCGTGGCTGTCGGTCGCCCCCACCGAGATCACCCGCCCCGAGTCGGACGAGGCCCCCCGGGTGGTGTCCGAGCCGGACGTCCCGTGGGTGACGGTCGTCCACAACGACCCGGTGAACCTGATGAGTTACGTGACCTACGTGTTCCAGACCTACTTCGGTTACCCGAAGGAGAAGGCCAGGAAGCTGATGATGGACGTCCACCACAAGGGCCGCGCGGTCGTCTCCAGCGGCACCCGCGAGGAGATGGAGCGCGACGTACAGGCCATGCACGGCTACGGCCTGTGGGCGACCCTCCAGCAGGACCGCTGATGGCCGGGCTCTTCCAGCCCGCGGCCGGCGTGCCCGGAGGCGCCGCCGTCGCGCTCGACGAGGTGGAGATCTCCATCCTGCGCAGCCTCGCCGTCCAGCTCCTCGAGCTCATCGGCCCCGGCCCGGGCGCCGACGAGGCCGGCGGCGAGCAGGACCCGCTCGCCGCGCTGATGGCCGACGGCCCCACCGAGCCGCCCTCCGACCCGGCGCTGGCCAGGCTCTTCCCCGACGCCTACGGCGGCCCCGGCGCCGGAGTGGACGAGAAGACGCGCGAGGCCGCCGCGGAGTTCCGGCGCTACACCGAGAACGACCTGCGCGCCCGCAAGCGGGAGGACGGCCTCGCCGTCGTGCGCGCCCTGGACTCCCTCGCTCCCGCCGGCGAGGGGGGAGCGGTGCTCACCCTGACCCCCGAGCAGTCGCGCCGGTGGCTCGGCGCGCTCAACGACCTGAGGCTGGCGATCGGCGCGCGCCTGGAGATCGCCGACGACGAGGACGGCGACGAGCTGTACGCGCTGCCGGGCGGCCCGCGCAAGCCGATGGTGATGGCGTACCTGTGGCTGGGGGCGCTCCAGGAGTCGCTGGTGGAGACCCTGGCGCCCTGAAGGCGCCGGGCGGGCCCCGGCGCCTTCAGGGCGCGACGGCCCGCCCGGCGGGGCCGGCCGGGGCGGCGGGTTCGGTGGGGCACGGCCTTCCGGCATTTGTTTGTGCCATACATTAAAAAGTCCCTGCGGGCCCGCCGTGTCGCACAGAGTGATCGAAACTCTCCGTTAATCGGATACGACGCCTCTTTGGGCGAGATGGCTGCCCGATTTGCCCTGCGATTTCCCCGTGTGACCCGACCGTAATATGAGCATGTGATCCAGGTCACACCAATGCGGTAGCGCAGCGTGATAGGAACTCCCAACCCGATTTTTATCCGAGTCTTACAACTCGGAGAACTTCGGAGGAAACTGCGCTCGAAACCGGACGCCGAGGTCGGTCCTTCCGCCGCACCACAGGCAACCACCGTTGCACCCGCCCCCACACGTCCTCGCAGCCGCTACAGCCAGAGGGAACCCATGGCAAACGAATCCTGGACGACACGGATCGACGAATCCATCACCGAATTCGTCGATCCGGTCGCCTCGAAAATCAGCGACATCGTCTTCTACACCATCCCCCTCGGGGACACCGAGTTCCCCTGGATCGTCGGCTGGCTGGTGGTCGCGGGACTGGTGTTCACCGGATACTTCGGTTTCGCCCAGGTCCGCCACCTGCCCAAGGCCCTCAAGCTGGTCCGCGGCAAGTACGACCAGAAGGACGCCCCCGGTGAGGTGAACCACTTCCAGGCCCTCACCTCCGCCGTCTCCGGCACCGTCGGCCTCGGCAACATCGCGGGTGTGGCCATCGCCGTCACCATCGGCGGCCCCGGCGCCACCTTCTGGATGATCGTCTGCGGCCTCCTCGGCATGGCGACCAAGTTCGTCGAGTGCACCCTCGGTGTGAAGTACCGCGAGGTCCACGCCGACGGCACCGTCTCCGGCGGCCCGATGCACTACCTGCGCAAGGGCATGGCCGAGCGCGGCCTGGGCGGCCTGGGCAAGGTGCTCGCCGTCGGCTCCGCCGTCGCCCTGCTGTTCTTCACCTTCTTCGGCGGCAACCTCTTCCAGGTCAACCAGAGCCTGGAGCAGCTCCAGTCCGTCACCGGCGGCGAGGACAGCCTCTTCAGCAGCTCCGGCGGCGCCCTCTTCTTCGGCATCCTGATCGCCGCCCTGGTCGCCCTGGTCCTCATCGGCGGCATGCGCTCCATCGGCGCCGTCACCAGCCGGCTGGTCCCCGCGATGGCGATCATCTACGTCGTCGCCTGCCTCTTCGTCATCCTGACCAACGTCACCGCCGTGCCCGACGCGGTCTCGGACATCGTCGTGGGCGCCTTCGCCCCCGAGGGCGTGGCCGGCGGCCTCATCGGCGCCCTGATCGTCGGCTTCCAGCGCGCGGCCTTCTCCAACGAGGCGGGCATCGGCTCGGCCCCCATCGCCCACTCCGCGGTGAAGACCAAGCGCCCCGCCACCGAGGGCCTGGTCGCGATGATCGAGCCGTTCATCGACACCGTCGTCATCTGCACCATGACCGCGCTGACCATCGTCATCGCCCGCACCCCGAGCTGGGAGGCGGCCCGCGAGGCCAGCGCCAACGGCGACCCGATCGCCTCCGGCGTCTCGCTCACCTCGGACGCCTTCGAGACCGCGATCTCCTGGTTCCCGTACATCCTGGCCGTCGCGGTCCTGCTCTTCGCCTTCTCCACGATCATCACCTGGAGCTACTACGGCCTGAAGGCCTGGACCTACCTCTTCGGCCGCAGCAAGGCCAGCGAGAACGTCTACAAGGTGCTCTTCAGCCTCATCGTCATCACCGGTGCGCTGATGTCGCTGTCCTCCCTGGTCTCCCTGGCCGACTCCTTCCTCTTCCTCGCGGCGGTGTTCAACATCGTCGGCCTCTACCTGCTGGCGCCCGTCGTCAGGAAGGAGCTCAACCGCGTCCTCGACTACGTCCGCCGCCGCGACGCGGGCGAGACCGACGAGCAGATCGAGGCGACCGAGGCCACCGGAGCCACCGGCCCCGGTGAGGCCACCACGCTCGCCAAGTGACACCCGCCCCACTGGGGGCACGGCACCGCGCGGGGCCCCGCCCGTACCGCACACCGGTACGGGCGGGGCCCCGCCCGCGCGTCCTGCCTATGCTGTCGCCCATGCTGACCATCACCCAGGAGCTGCACGACAAGATCGTGGCCCACGCCCGCCAGGACCACCCCGACGAGGCGTGCGGCATCATCGCGGGCCCGGCCGGCAGCGGACGTCCCGAGCGCTTCATCCCCATGCTCAACGCCGCCCGCTCGCCCACGTTCTACGAGTTCGACTCCGCGGACCTGCTGAAGCTCTACCGCGAGATGGACGACCGCGACGAGGAGCCGGTGGTCGTCTACCACTCCCACACCGCCACCGAGGCCTACCCCTCGCGCACCGACGTCTCCTACGCGGGCGAGCCCGGCGCCCACTACGTGCTGGTCTCCACCGCGGAGTGCGGCAACGACGAGGGGCCCTTCTCCTTCCGCTCCTTCCGCATCGTCGACGGCGAGATCACGGAGGAGGAGGTCAGGATCGTCCCCGCCTACGAGGACTGATCCACAAGCCCCCGACAACAGGTGAGACGGCGGGGTCCGCATCATGGAACAGGTATCCGGATCCGGAGGCGGGAATCGTTACGATGAGCCCATGGTTAACCACGACGTGAGCGATACCCGCCGGGGTAAGTCCCCGGGCACGCTGCTCGTGGCGCGCCTGCACGTCGATCTGTGCCGCATCGCCAGCGCCATGGGGTCTCCCCGGTGCCGCGGTGCGGCATGCCGGTGCCGCGCGGCCGACCGCGTCTGACCCGGACGGCCACCCCCGCGCGGCCCGCCCGCCCGGCCGCACCCCGCGCACGCGCCGGGCCCACACGCTTCCCGCCCCTCCCACAGGAGTACACCCATGGCCATCGAGGTCCGCATCCCGACCATCCTCCGCACCTACACCGACGGGCAGAAGGCCGTCGAGGGCGACGGCGGCACCCTCGCCGAGCTCATCGAGGACCTGGAGAGCCGCCACAGCGGCATCCGGGAGCGGCTGGTCGAGGGCGGCGAGCTGCGCCGCTTCGTCAACGTCTACCTCAACGACGAGGACGTCCGCTTCCTGGACGGCATCTCCACCAAGCTGAGCGACGGCGACAACGTGACGATCCTCCCCGCCGTGGCCGGGGGCATGCGCTGATGCGCTACGACTCGCCGATCGCCGCGGTGGGCAACACCCCTCTGGTGCGCCTGCCGCGGCTCTCGCCGTCCGAGGACGTCCGCATCTGGGCCAAGCTGGAGGACCGCAACCCCACCGGCTCGATCAAGGACCGCCCGGCCCTGTACATGATCGAGCAGGCCGAGAAGGACGGCCGGCTCACCCCCGGCCGCACCATCCTGGAACCCACCTCCGGCAACACCGGCATCTCGCTGGCCATGGCGGCCAAACTCAAGGGCTACCGCATGGTCTGCGTCATGCCGGAGAACACCAGCGCCGAGCGCCGCCAGCTGCTGGCCATGTGGGGCGCCGAGATCATCTCCTCCCCGGCCGCCGGCGGCTCCAACACCGCCGTACGCGTCGCCAAGGAGATCGCCGCCGAGCACCCCGACTGGGTCATGCTCTACCAGTACGGCAACGCCGACAACGCCGGCGCCCACTACGCCGGCACCGGCCCCGAGATCTACGCCGACCTGCCCTCGATCACCCACTTCGTCGCGGGGCTCGGCACCACCGGCACCCTGATGGGCGCCGGCCGCTACCTGCGCGAGAAGGTCCCCGGCATCCAGATCGTCGCCGCCGAACCGCGCTACGACGACCTCGTCTACGGCCTGCGCAACCTCGACGAGGGCTTCGTCCCCGAGCTGTACGACGAGACCGTCCTGACCACCCGCTACTCGGTCGGCTCCGAGGACGCCGTCACCCGCACCCGCGAACTCCTCGCGCAGGAGGGCATCTTCGCCGGAGTCTCCACCGGCGCCGCCCTCCACGCCGCCATCGGGGTCGGCCGCAAGGCCGTACGCGCGGGCCAGAGCGCCGACATCGTCTTCGTCGTCGCCGACGGCGGCTGGAAGTACCTGTCCACCGGCATCTACACCGCGCCCACCACCGAGGCCGCCGTCGAGGCCCTCCAGGGGCAGCTCTGGGCCTGAGCCCGGCCCGCGCATCCCGCACGTCCGCGACGCCCGCCGCGCCCCGCCCCTCCGGCAGCCGGGAGCGGCGGTGCGGCGGCCGCCGCCCGGTGCCGCGCGCCCCCCCGGAGCCGCGCGCCGCGCGATCCGCACCCCGCACCACCCCCGCCCTGGTGATTCCGCCCACAACGGGGCACTGCGGAGGAGCCACCGGCCCCCGTGCGCCTTACGCTCAGGTAACCCCTCTTCCCGGGCCACGGAGGTTCCTTCCCCTATGAAGCTCACCGTCGTCGGCTGCTCGGGATCGTTCCCGTCCGCGGAATCGGCCTGCTCCAGCTACCTCGTCGAGGCCGACGGTTACCGGCTCCTGCTCGACATGGGCAACGGCGCCCTGGGCGAGCTGCAACGCCACTGCGGCCTCTACGACCTCGACGCCATCGTCCTCAGCCACCTCCACGCGGACCACTGCATCGACATGTGCGCGTACTTCGTGGCCCGGTACTACCGGCACGAGGGGGGACGCTGCGAGGCCATCCCGGTGTACGGCCCCAAGGGCACCGAGCAGCGGCTGACCACGGCCTACGCCGACACCCCGTCCGAGAGGTCCATGAGCGAGGTCTTCGACTTCCACGACCTCGCCCCCCGGAGCACCTTCCGGCTCGGACCGCTGACCGTCACCGCCGACCGGGTGCGGCACCCGGTGGAGACCTACGGCTTCCGCGTCGAGCACGGCGGCAGGGCCCTCGTCTACTCCGGCGACACCGGCCCCTGCGACGCCCTGTGCGACCTGGCCCGAGGCGCCGACCTCTTCCTGTGCGAGGCCTCCTTCACCGACGGCAAGGAGGACATCCCCGAGCTCCACCTCAACGGGCGGCAGGCCGGGGAGTGCGCCCGGGACGCGGGCGCCGGACGACTGGTCCTCACCCACATCCCGCCGTGGACGGACCCCCGGCACAACCTGCGCGACGCGCGGGACGCCTTCGGCGGGCCCGTGGAGATGGCCCGCCCCGGAGCCGTCTACGAGATCTGACCGGCCGCCGGCCGGGCCCGCGGCAGCCGGGCCCGGCCGGCGCGGCACGGGCCGTACGGCGCCCAGGACACCGGGACCGGCACGAGCGGCCCGGCACAGGATCCGGCGCAGGCCCGGCGCAGGGCTACGCCCGGTACTGGGCCTTCTCCTGCTCGGCGATCTCCTCGTCCGACTCCCGGCCCGGCGTCGGCAGGTCGAACCGCGTGATCGCGAACCGGAAGACCGCGTAGTACACCACCGCGAAGCACAGCCCCAGCACCACCAGCAGCCACGGTCTGGTCGCGATCCCCAGGTTCAGCAGGAAGTCGATGGCCCCGGCGGAGAAACCGAAGCCGTCCCGCGCCCCCAGCGCCCAGCTCAGCGCCATCGACACCCCCGTGAGCACCGCGTGGACCGCGTACAGCGCCGGCGCGATGAAGATGAACGTGAACTCGATCGGCTCGGTCACCCCGGTGACGAAGGCGGTCAGCGCGATGGAGAACATCATCCCGCCCACCACCTTGCGGCGTTCGGGCCGCGCGCAGTGGTACATCGCCAGACAGGCCGCGGGCAGGGCGAACATCATGATCGGGAAGAAGCCGGTCATGAACTGACCCGCCGTCGGGTCCCCGTGCAGGAAGCGCGCGATGTCCCCCTCGTACCGCACCCCGCCGTCCTCGTAGGAACCCGCCTGGAACCACGGGAACGAGTTCAGCAGATGGTGCATGCCCACCGGGATCAGCGCCCGGTTGGCCACCCCGAACACTCCCGCCCCCAGCGCGCCCGAACCCACCAGCCACTCGCCGAAACCGTGGATCCCGGCCCCCAGCACCGGCCAGGCGTATCCGAAGACCACACCCAGCAGCAGGCCCGCGAACGACGCCAGGATCGGCACCAGCCGGCGGCCGCCGAAGAAGCCGAGCCAGTCCGGCAGCTTCCTGCGGTGGTAGCGCTGGTAGAGCACGGCGGTGACCAGTCCCATCACCACACCGCCCAGCACACCGGCGTCCGCGGGCCGGGCGACGCCCTCCTCGGGGGGCAGGTTGGGATCGCTGAAGGTGGCCATCACCTGCTGGAAGACCAGGTAGCCAACGACGGCCGCCAGCCCCGTCGAGCCGTCCGCCCGCCTGGCGAAACCGACCGCGATGCCCACGGCGAACAGCAGCGGCAGATTGTCCAGCAGCGCCCCGCCGCCCGCCGCCAGGAACTCGGCGATCCGGTTGACGAAGTCCGGGAAGCCCTCCCGGCCCAGCATGTCCTCGTAACCCAGCCGGACCATCAGAGCCGCCGCGGGCAGGACGGCGATCGGCAGCATCAGACTGCGGCCGATGCGCTGGGCCACCGCCATCGCGCCCGCGCCGCGCCTCTTTCCGCCCCCGCCTCCGCCGCCTCCGCCCCCGTCGCCTCCGTCGTCGGATGTCCTGGCAGTGGCCGTGGTCATCGGCTTCCTCCCGTGGGGCCGTGCGGTCCGCGCCGCACATCCGCATCGCAAGCATCACAAGGGCAACAGAGCGCTTAAGTCACCTTGTAACACGAACAAAGGCATCGAAAGCACCCAGCCGGGCAACGAGGCCGACGGAACGGGGACAGTGCCGGAATGCAGTACGCGGGCCGCCCGCGGGCCCGCACCCCCTTCCCCGCGGGGCCGGGAAGCGGTATGGAGCCGATGGGCCCCTCTCGCGAAGTGTGCATAACGTGGGTTAATGTGCCAACCCGGTCCACATGGGGCACGGACACAGGACGGGCCGAGACGGTCGGCGGCAGCCGGCGGGAAGGCGGAGGACATGCCCGGCAAAGCGGAGAAGATCATCGCCGGACTCGGCGGCATCGACAACATCGTCGAGATCGAGGGCTGCATCACCCGCCTGCGCACCGAGGTCGAGGACCCCGGCCTCATCGACGAGGCCGCGCTCAAGGCCGCCGGCGCACACGGCGTCGTGAGGATGGGCTCCGCCATCCAGGTCGTCATCGGCACCGACGCCGACCCCATCGCCGCCGAGATCGAGGACATGATGTGACAGGGCCGCCCCACCCCGGGGCGGCCCCCGCGCACCGGGCCACCAGGCCGTTCACCCCAACGGCCCTCCCGACCGTGGCACTAGGCTCGCACCCATGTCACGCATCGACGGCCGCACAGCCGAACAACTCCGACCCGTCACCATCGAACGCGGCTGGAGCAAGCACGCCGAGGGATCCGTCCTCATCTCCTTCGGCGACACCCGCGTCCTCTGCACCGCCAGCGTCACCGAAGGCGTACCCCGCTGGCGCAAGGGCAGCGGCGAGGGCTGGATCACCGCCGAGTACGCCATGCTCCCCCGCTCCACCAACACCCGCGGCGACCGCGAGTCCGTCCGCGGCAAGATCGGCGGACGCACCCACGAGATCTCACGCCTCATCGGCCGCTCCCTGCGCGCCGTGGTGGACCTCAAGGCCCTCGGCGAGAACACCGTCGTCCTCGACTGCGACGTCCTCCAGGCAGACGGCGGCACCCGCACCGCCGCCGTCACCGGCGCCTACGTCGCCCTCGCCGACGCCCTCGCCTGGGCCCGCGGCAGGAAACTCCTGCGGGCCAAGGCCCAGCCGCTGACCGGCACCGTCTCCGCCGTCAGCGTCGGCATCGTCGACGGCACCCCCCTCCTCGACCTCTGCTACGAGGAGGACGTCCGAGCCGAGACCGACATGAACGTCGTCTGCACCGGCGACGGCCGCTTCGTCGAAGTCCAGGGCACCGCCGAGGGAGTCCCCTTCGCCCGCACCGAACTCGACGCCCTCCTCGACCTCGCCGTCGCCGGCTGCGCCCAACTCGACGGCGCCCAGCGGCACGCACTGGACACGGACGCACTGCCTCCGGCCTGACCCCGCGCAACCCGCCCGCGCAACCCGCCCGGGCGGCGCCCCGGTGACGGCCGGTGAGAAGGCGGGCGGGGCGCGGAACTTTGCGAGCGCTTTACGCGTCCTACAGGGCACGGGCCGTACGGGTCGAGCCGTACGGCCCGTCCAGACACCAGGAGGACCACGACCCCATGCGCAGACGGACCACCCTCGCCGCCGCCCTCGCCCCCGTCGTCCTCACCCTCCCCCTGGCGGGCTGCAGCACCGTCCAGAACGCACTTGACTGCGCCAACACCGCCGTCGTCGTCGTGGACAGCGCCAACGCCCTCCAGCAGGCCGTCGCCGACGGCGTCGAGAACCCCGCCGAGGTGGACCGGTCCCTGGACCGCATCAACGAGAACCTCGACAAGATCATCGACAACACGGACAACGCCGACATCACCCGGGTCGCCGAGGACATGCAGAAGGCCGCCGACAACGTCCGCGAATCCGTCGAACAGGGCAGGACCCCGGACGTCGGCCCCCTCGCCGACGCGGCCGACGAACTGACCCAGGTCTGCACCCCCGGCTGACGGGCACCGGGCGGCGGGCCCAGGTCCCCGACGCCGGGCTCCGGCACCGGCGTCGGGCCCGCCCGGTGATTCCGGCCGCCGCAACGGGATAATCGGTCCCCATGAGCCAGCGCCTGATCCTCGCCACCCGCAACGCCCACAAGGTCCGAGAACTCGAGGCCATCCTCTCCGCCGCCGGACTGGACCTCACCCTGGTCGGCGCCGACGCCTACCCCGAGGTCCCGGACGTCAAGGAGACCGGCCTCACCTTCGCCGAGAACGCACTCCTCAAGGCCCGCACCCTGGCCAAGGCCACCGGAGTGCCCGCCGTCGCCGACGACTCCGGCCTGTGCGTCGACGTCCTGGGCGGAGCCCCCGGCATCTTCTCCGCCCGCTGGGCCGGACGCCACGGCGACGACAGGGCCAACCTCGACCTGCTCCTCGCCCAGCTCTCCGACATCGACGACCCCCACCGCACCGCGTACTTCGCCTGCGCGGCGGCCCTGGCCCTGCCCGACGGCACCGAGCGCGTCGTCGAGGGCCGCCTGCCGGGCACCCTCCGCCGCGAACCCGCCGGAGCCGGCGGCTTCGGCTACGACCCGATCCTCCAGCCCGAGGGCGAGACCCGCACCTGCGCGGAGCTGAGCCCGGAGGAGAAGAACGCCATCAGCCACCGCGGCCAGGCCTTCCGCGCCCTGGCCCCCGTGGTCCGGGAACTGCTGGGCTGAGACCGCGGGACAACGGCCCGCTCCCTTCGTTTCGAAGGGAGCGGGCCGTTGTCTCCTATGAGCCCGGTGGGACTCGAACCCACGACATACCGGACCTAAACCGGCACTCTCTAGCCAGCTGGAGTACGGGCTCGGGGCCTACTGTACTGGGTTCCGTACGGAGCGCTGTCACCTGCCCGACGAGGGTTCACCGTCCGGAGCCGTTGGCGAACGTCCGTGTCTGGCTGTGGCACGACGGGCAGAGGTACCGCAGGTTGCCGATCCGGTTGTCCAGACGATTGCCGTTGATGTGGTCGATCTCCAGGACCAGTTTTCGACCACGCCACAGGGGGCCGGTACCGCATTCGCGGCAGGCGTATGGAGTTCCCTTCTCTTGAAGCGCCCTGTGCAACAGGACACGTCTTGTCCGAGGCGCGCCGGGTTCGAGCCGCCGCAGGATCTCATCGGCGGGCTTACGTTGCGGTGACGGGCGGTTGCGGTGATGCGCCTGACCGGTGAAGTGGGACGTTGAGAGTCCGTACGCCTCGATAGCTCTTTTGACCCGGGTTCGCGAGGCACCGGAGACGGACAGGCCGAGAACGCGGATGACTTGGGCCAGACTGGAGGACTCCGAGACCGCGAGCCGGAGCGCTTGCCCGTCGATTGGGCTGTGGCGGTTGCCACGAGCCTCGGTGAAGTGCGAGGTGTCGATGCCGAAGTGCGCCAGCCTGCGCCGCAGATAACCCAACAGACCGCTGTAGGGCCTGACACCGAGGTACTCGGCCACCTCCTGAAGAGAGGATGAGCGCGAGGCCGCATCCTTCAGCACCGTTCTGGTGTAGTCGGTTCGAGGCTGCGGCGGCAGTGGCTCGTCCTTGAAGTGCGAGGTATCGATCTCGTATAGGGAGAGGCGGCTACGCAGATAGCGCAGCGAAACGGTGTTGAGCGGTTGTTCCATGCGACGCAGCATGTCCACGGGGCTTGAGGCCTCGGCGGCGATGGTCGTGAGCTTCTGCCGCGTGTATCCCCGGTGGCAGGAGGACATGATCCTCCCCTACCGGGCTGCAGCGCGCCGTTTGCGGCCACGGAACGTGTCAGTGACTGCATGGCAGTTGGGGCAGAGCAGTCGCAGATTCCCGGGGCGGTTGTCCCACCAGTCGCCATTGAGGTGGTCGACTTCCAGCCGCAGCGGTTTGCCTCTCCACTCGGGGCCGATGCCGCAGTCGGCGCATTTCTCGGGGACGCCCTGCCCTGTGAGCAGGCGGCGCAGCCGTTCCCCGGGGACACGTCCGCTTGCCGGGCTGCCCAGAACGAGCCGGTCACCGGGAGGACTCTTGGGGCGGCGTGGGCGCACGGCCGTGAAATGGGAGGTGTCGATGCCCAGCACGGCGATACGGCGGCCGATGTGCGCCTGGTTGCCGCCCACGGGAGCGATTCCCAGACGGCGGACCACTTCGGCGACGCTCGACGACTCACGGACCAGTTCGCGTAGTCGCCGCTCGGTGTGCCGCACCCCCTCCCGTTCGAGGTGGGAGGTGTCGATGCCCCACTGCTCCAGCAGGTCCCGGACATAGCACCTCCGGCCGCTGGTCGGAGCTCTGCCGAGACGGGTGATCGCCTCGGAGAGAGTGGCCGACGCATGGACGGCGTCGGCGAGTGATTCGCGAGTGTACTCGGCGGCCATGGCCCCTCCCCCTGTGAACCGTCCGCGCGTGGTCGTTCGGTCTTCCGTCGCGGACTCGCACTGGTCAACGAACGGCGCGCGGGGTGGTTACGCCGGCCGGGGGAGGAGCCCGGGGGCGGGTCCCCGGAGGCCCGGAGGCCCGGCGGGCTCAGAGGGAGAGGTCCCGGATGAGCTTGGCGACGTGGCCGGTGGCCTTGACGTTGTACAGCGCCCGCTCGACCTTCCCCTCCTCGTCGACGATCACCGTGGAGCGGATGACGCCGGTGACGGTCCTGCCGTAGAGCTTCTTCTCCCCGAAGGCGCCGTAGGCCTCGAGGACCTTCTTCTCCGGGTCGCCGACGAGGGTGACCCTCAGGTTCTCCTTCTCGCGGAACTTCGCGAGCTTCTCCGGCTTGTCGGGGGAGACGCCGATCACCTCGTAGCCCGCGCCGGCGAGGAGGTCGAGGTTGTCGGTGAAGTCGCAGGCCTGCTTGGTGCAGCCGGGGGTGAGGGCGGCGGGGTAGAAGTAGACGATCACCTTGCGTCCGGCGCGGTCGGCGAGCGAGACGGGGTTGCCGTCGGCGTCGGGCAGGGTGAAGGCCGGGGCGGTGTCGCCGGGTTGCAGTCGCTCGCTCATCGGTACTCCTCGGGCGGGGCTCGCGGTCCCGTGGTCGGGGCCGTTATCGGTTCGAAAGCCTAGCCACGGGGTGTGACTGGGGTGGCGGGGGGCACCGGAGGTGAGGGAACTGCCAGACTGTCCGGTAGCCGGGATCCCGGTACACGGCGGCCCGGGTGGGGCGGATGAGACGGATGAGACGACGGAGGCAGTGCGGTGTCGGAAGCCAGGACCCCCGCGGAGATCGAGGCGGAGATCGTCCGCAGGCGGCAGGAGCTCGCCGAGACGCTGGACGAGCTGGCGGTGCGGGTGCACCCGAAGACGATCGCCGACGGTGTGAAGGCGCGGGCGGCCTCGGCCGTGGACCGCACCGCGGGCCGGGCGTACGTCGCGGTCAACCACGCGCTGTCGGATGTGCGGGACCGCTTCACGGACGAGGAGGGCCGCCCCCGGGCGGCGCGGATCGTGCCGGTGGCCCTGGTGGCGGTGGGGGTGGCCGGGCTGCTGGTGGTGTCGTCCCGGCGCCGCCGCCGCTGAGCGGCGCGGAGACGGGCTGAGATACGGTTCTGCCGTGAGCTCCAAGACGTCCCACCACGACAAGCTGCCCATCCGGATGCTGCACGACCGGGTGCTGGTGCGTACCGACATTCCCGAGGGCGAGCGCCGCTCCTCCGGTGGCATCGTCATCCCCGCGACGGCCGCGGTCGGCCGCAGGCTGAACTGGGCCGAGGTGGTCGCCGTCGGGCAGAACGTGCGCACGGTGGAGCCGGGCGACCGCGTGCTGTTCGACCCGGCCGACCGGGCCGAGGTGGAGGTGCGCGGGGTCGCGTACGTGCTGATGCGCGAGCGTGACCTGCACGCGGTGGCGGCCGAGCGGCTGCAGGGGTCGGAGGACTCCACCGGGCTGTACCTGTAGGAGGGCGAAGGCCGCAGGAGCGGGCCCCGCGGGCGTACCGCGGGGCCCGCTCCTGCTGTCCGCTCCGGTCGTCCGTCGAGGGAAGCCGGTCCTTACGGCCGGCCCCGCGGGCGTTCTAGGGCCGGGGGGAGCCGGAGGCGCCGGGGGACTTCTGCGGGAGGGGCCCGGCGGACGCCCTGGCGGCGGGGGCCGGGGAGGAGGTGGCTCCGGCGGGGTTCTTGCCGTCGGCCGCTCCGGCGGAGGGCTTCGCCGGTTTCCCCGGCTGCTCGTCCGTCTTCTTCCCGCGGTCGCGGTCCCCGGTGTTCTTCCCGCCCTCCTCCCGCTTCTTCTCCCCGTCGTCCTTCCCCTGCGCCTTCCCGCCCTTCTGCGGGGTGCGTTCGCCATTGGCGCCGTCGTCCCCGGTGTCCCCGCCGCCACCTGTGTTCTCTGCGTCGTCCCGGCCGGGGGCGGAGGCGTCCGGGGTCTCCTCGGGGTCGTCCACCTGGGTGGGCTCCTCCTCGGGGGCGTCGGGGCCGTCGGACGGGTCGGAGGGGTCGGCGCTGCCGGAGGGGCTGGGGGAGGACTTGGGGAGCCGGTTCTTGCCGGGCTTGAGGTCGAAGTCCCTGGCGGGGGTGCCGCGCAGCGCCTCGGCGGTGTAGGCGGCCCAGATCCGGGCTGGGATGCCGCCGCCGTTGACGCGGGGGAGCCCGGCGGCGCCGTAGAGGGGTTTGTGGGCGCCTGTCTCGGGATTCTGGCCCATGACGGCGACGACGGTGGCGAGGTCGGGGGTGTAGCCGGCGAACCAGGCGGCCCGGTCCTCCTCGGCGGTTCCGGTCTTGCCGGCGGCGGGGCGTCCGGCGGCCTGGGCGGCGGTGGCGGTGCCGCTCTTGACGACGCCGCGCAGGACGGCGGTGGTGGCGTCGGCGGTGGAGCGGGAGACGGCCCGCAGGGTGGCCGGTTCGGGGACGCGGACGCGTTCGCCGCCGTGCCGGATCTCCTTGACGAGGCTGTGGTCGACGCGTTCGCCGTGGTTGGCGAGGGTGGCGTAGGCCTGGGCCATGTCGAGGGTGCTGGGGGTGGTGGTGCCCAGGGAGATGGAGCCCTGGGCCTCGGCCATGCCGGGGGTGGTGTCGGGGAGGCCGAGGCGGGCGGCGGTCTCCTTGACCCTGGCGGGGCCGACGTCCACGCCCATCTGGGCGAAGACGGCGTTGACGGACTTGTTCATGGCGGTGCTGACGGGGATGTCGCCGTAGTCGACCCGGTCCTCGTTCTCGGGTTTCCAGGTGGTGGGTCCGTCGGGGCCGACGACGGTGCGTCCGCTGTCGCCGTTGTAGGTGGTGCCGGGGCCGATGCGGTCGCCGTCGCGGGTCTTGGCGCGGTGTTCGAGGGCGGCGGCGTAGACGAAGGGCTTGAAGGTGGAGCCGGGCTGGTAGTCGCGGCGGGTGGCGTTGTTGACGAACTGCCGGGTGTAGTCGACGCCGCCGTACATGGCGACGACCTCGCCGGTTTCGGGGTCGATGGAGGTGCCGCCGGCGCGGACGTGGCGGTCGATCTCGCGTTCCTCGCTGAGCTGGGAGAGCAGTTCGCGCTCGACGGCCTTGACGAAGGCGTCCTGTTTGCGGCGGTCGATGGTGGTGGTGATGCGGAACCCGCCCTGGGCCAGGCGCTCCTCGCTGAGGATGTCGCGGGCGGCGAGGTGCTGTTTGACGGCTTCGACGATGTAGCCGCGCTGGCCGGACAGGCCGGTGGGGGGCTTGGCGGGGTCGGGCTGGGGGAACTTCGCGGCGGCGCGTTCGCGGGGGGTGAGCCAGCCTTCCTTCACCATGCCGTCGAGGACGTACTTCCAGCGGGCGACGGCGCGTTCCCTGTTCTCGGGGTGGGCGGCCACGTCGTAGAGGTTGGGGGAGTTGAGCAGGGCCGCGAGGTAGGCGCCCTCGGCGGTGGTCAGGTCGCCGGCGTCCTTGCCGTAGTAGGCCTGGGCGGCGGCCTGGACGCCGTAGGCGTGGCGGCCGAAGTAGCTGGTGTTGAGGTAGCCGGCGAGGATCTCGTCCTTGCCGGCCTCGCGGTCGAGTTTGAGTGCGATGAAGAACTCCTTGGTCTTGCGGGTCAGGGTCTGTTCCTGGCCCAGGTAGTAGTTCTTCACGTACTGCTGGGTGATGGTGGAGCCGGACTGCTTCCCCTCGCCCCGGAGCATGTTCCAGCCGGCGCGGGCCATGGCCACCACGTCGACGGCGGGCTGGTGGTAGAAGTCCCGGTCCTCGGCGGCCAGTACGGCGTGCCGGGTGCTCTCGGGGATGGTGTCGAGCTCGACGTTCTGGCGGTTGATGTCGCCGTCGCGGGCGAGCTGGCTGCCGTCGGAGTAGAGGTAGACGTTGTTCTGCGCGGCGGCCGCGGAGTTGGGTTCGGGGATCTCCACGAGCGTGTAGCCGGTGATCAGGGCGCCCGCGCCGGCCAGGAGGACCACCGCTGTGGCGGCCAGGAGTGTCCTCCAGGTGGGCAGCAGGCGCCGCGGGCCGGTGCGCCGCGGCCTGGGTTTCTGGTCGCCGTTGGGCTCCTCGGGCTCCTCGCTCATGACCGCAGGGCTCCTTGTCGGTATGGGACTTTCGTACCGTTTCCTGTGGATTGCCCCGTAGGACACTGTGGCATCATCCGCGCCGACGGGCGAGGCATGTTCACACCGCTGGCGGTGCGCGGCGGAGTGCGGCGGCACGAACGGGTGTGCGAACCGTTCGGCGGTCGGCCCGTCTGTGTCTGGCCGCCGGCGCCGCGGGGCCGGACGGGACCTCACGCTCCGCCATCACCCGGGAGGGTGCCGGAAAGCCGCCGCGAACCGGCCGCTAACCGGCCGGGATTCGCCGCCGCGGGCGGGGCCGGGGGCCGCCCGCCGGGCGCGGCCCCCGGGGACGCCGGGTTCGGCGCCCCCCGGGGGCCGGGGAAGGGGGCGGTGCGCGGACCGCAGAAGACCGGGATCCCGGAGCCGGGAGCCGGTGTCAGAGCCTGGCCGGCGAGGCGCCCTTGAGGAGGTTCAGGTCCAGGGCCCCGGCCATCGCGCGGAAGCCGCTGTCGCTGGGGTGCAGACGGTCGCCCGAGTCGTAGACGGGCAGCAGCCGCTGCGGGTTGGCCGGGTCGCGCAGGGCCGCGTCGAAGTCGACGACCGCGTCGAAGACGCCGCCGCGGCGGATCTGCTCGTTGACCTGCTGCCGTACGGCCTCCAGGCGCGCGTTGTGCTTGCGGTGCCCGCCGAACGGCGTCAGCGTCGCCCCGACCACCCGCAGTCCGTGCCGGTGGGCGCGCTGGGTGATCTGCTCCAGACCGTCCACGATCCTGCGGGGGTCGGTCTGGTGGGGCGTCTTGAGGATGTCGTTGATGCCGAGCTGGACGACCAGGACCCTGGCGCCGGTGCCGGAGAGCACGTCCCGTTCCAGCCGGTTCAGGGCGCTGGGCCCGTTCCTGGGGTCGGCCGGGGAGGCGTCGAGGAGGATCCGGTTTCCGCTGATGCCCTGGTTGAGGACGCTGTAGCGGGGGGCTCCGCGCTCGGTGCGCAGCCGGTCGGCGAGGAAGTCGGTCCAGCGGTGGTTGGCGCCGGGGCTGGAGGTGACGCCGTCGGTGATGGAGTCGCCGAGGGCCACGACGGCGGCCTCGGTCTCGTTCGTCCACACGTCCACGGCCGTCACGTGCCGCCAGTAGGCGGTCTGCTCGGTGTAGGGGACGCCGGTGGTGTCGGCGGCCCGGTCGCCGCGGGCCAGGTAGCTGGTCTGGCGCGCGTGGGGGTGGTGGGTGACGGCGCCGGAGCCGGTGGGGGAGTAGAGGGTGACCAGCAGGTCGGCGGCGGCGGGCACGTTCAGCCGCACCGCGTCGCTGGTGACGGCGGAGCCGGCCGGGATGGTCACCTCGTTCCGGTCGCCGAAGGTCAGCCTGCGCATGCTGCCGGGCGTGGCGGCGGGGCTGCTGGGCTCGGCGGCCAGGGCGAGGGTGGCGTGGGTGATGGTCAGCGGGCGGGTGCCGAAGAGGTTGGAGAACCGGACGCGGGCGGCGCTGCCGCCGACCGAGGTGTGCACCACGTTCCGCAGGGAGGCGTCCGGGTGGCCGTCCGGGGCGTTCGGCTCGGCGGAGGCGGGGGCGGCGGACCAGGTGCCCACCCAGGTCCCGGAGGATGCCGGCGCGGCGTTCTCCCCGCCCCGCGGGACGGCGGTGTCCGGGGCCGCGCCCCTGAGGCCGGCGCCGACGAACACGGCGCCGGAGACCAGGACCACGACGGCCGCGAGCCCTGCCAGCAGGGCGTATCCCATGTTCTTGCTCACGGGCGGCAGCCTCGCTCGTACACGGAAGAGTCCCCCCTCGGGCGGTGCGGGCCCAGGTGTGCGAAGTGATCGGCGGTTTCCCCATGATCCCACGGCGGCCGGCGTGGCCCCGCCGGGTGGACCCGCCTGTTACGTGATCGATGAAAGGACGTGAGGCGGCCGGGTGCCGCCGGCCGCCGTGTTCGCGGTGCGGGACGCGGGCGGCGCGTTCGGCGTTCCACCGCGGCCCCTTGCGACAATTGCGGTCGGGGACGGCGCGGACGGGTGGAGACGATGGAGCGGACGACGACGGACGGGAAGAACGCCGAGGGCTCCGGCAACGCCGGGAGCGGAGGCGGCAGCGGCGGGCGAGGGCGGCCGGCGGGCTCCAAGGCGCCGGCCGGGGCGGTGTTCGACCCGGTGGCCTTCACCGCTGCCGACGAGGAGAAGCGGCGCGGGGTGCGCCGGATGAAGGCCATCGCGACGGGGGCGCTGCTGCTGGCGGCACTGGTGTTCGCGCTGGCCACCTGGGCTGAGCGGTCGGGCGCGGGCGCATGGGCCGGTTATGTGGCCGCGGCGGCCGAGGCAGGCATGGTGGGCGCGCTGGCCGACTGGTTCGCGGTCACCGCGCTGTTCAAGCGGCCGATGGGGCTGCCGATCCCGCACACCGCGATCATCCCGAACAAGAAGGACCAACTGGGGCGCAGCCTCGGCGACTTCGTCGGCGACAACTTCCTGGCCGAGGAGGTGGTGCGGCGGAAGCTGCGCTCGGTGGGCATCGGCGGCAGGCTGGGCGCCTGGCTGGCCCGGCCTGCCAACGCCGACCGGGTGACGGCCGAGCTGTCCACCGCACTGCGCGGGGCGCTGGCCGTGCTGCGGGACAACGACGTGCAGGCGGTGGTGGGCGAGGCGATCACCCGGCGCGCCCACGCCCAGGAGATCGCGCCGGGCCTGGGCCGGATGCTGGCCCGGATCGTCGCCGACGGCGGCCACGCCCGGGTCGTGGACCTGGTGGTCTCACGGGCCCACGACTGGCTGGTGTGGCACAGCGACTCGGTGATGGACGCGGTGGCCGGCGGGGCTCCGGGGTGGACGCCGCGCTTCGTGGACCGCAAGGTCGGCGAGCGCGTATACCGGGAACTGCTGCGCTTCGTCTCGGAGATGCGGGACATGCCCGACCACCCGGCGCGCCAGGCGCTGGACCGCTTCCTGCGCGACTTCGCCGCCGACCTGCAGTCCGACGAGGAGACCCGGGCGCGGGTGGAGCGGCTGAAGTCGGAGATCCTGGACCGCGACGAGGTGCAGGAACTGATCGCCTCGGCCTGGTCGGCGGTGCGGGCCATGGTCGTGGCGGCGGCCGAGGACGAGCGCAGCCAGCTTCGGCTGCGGGTGCGCGCCTCGCTGCTGTCGCTGGGCGCGCGGCTGTCGGGGGACGGCGGGCTGCGGGGCAAGGTCGACGGCTGGATCGAGGGGGCGGCCGGGCACGTCGTCACCACCTACCGGCACGAGATCACCTCCCTGATCACCGAGACGGTCGAGAGCTGGGACGCCGAGCACACCTCCCGCAAGATCGAGGCGAACATCGGCCGCGATCTGCAGTTCATCCGGATCAACGGCACGGTGGTGGGCGCGCTGGCGGGGCTGGCGATCCACACCGTCGCCCACGCGCTGGGCGGCTGAGGCCGGGCCCGCCCCGGCCGCCGCCGCCCCGGACGGAGGGTGGGGCGGCGGTGGCCGGTCAGCCGAGCCGTACGGTGCGGCCCTCGGCCGCCGATGTGCGGGCCGCCTCCAGCACCCGCAGCGCCTCGGCCGCCTCCCGCGCGGTGACCGGGGGCTCGCCGCCCTCGCGCAGGGCGGTGGCGACGGCGGCGTAGTAGGCGGGGTAGTCGCCGGCGCGGGACGGCACGGGCCGTACGTCGTCGGCCGCGCCCAGGGTGCCCCAGGCGGACTCCGGCTCCGCGCCCCAGGGCTCGCCGGGCGCGGGGCGGGCGCCGGCGCGCAGGGCGTCCTCCTGCGGGTCGAGGCCGTACTTGACGTAGGCGGCCCGGCTGCCCAGCACCCGGAAGCGGGGGCCGAGGGCGGCGGCGGTGGAGCTGACCCACAGGTGGGAGCGGGTGCCCGAGGCGTGGTGGAGGGCGATGAAGGTGTCGTCGTCGGCCTCGGCGCCGGGGCGGCGCGCATCGGACTCGGCGTAGACGGAGGTCACCGGGCCGAAGAGGGTGAGCGCCTGGTCCACCACATGGCTGCCCAGGTCGTACAGCAGGCCGCCGAGCTCGGCGGGGTCGCCGGACTCGCGCCAGCCGCCCTTGAGGTTCGGGCGCCACCGCTCGAAGCGGGACTCGAAGCGCCACACCTCGCCCAGCGCGCCCTCGGCCAGCAGCTCGCGCAGGGTGAGGAAGTCGCCGTCCCAGCGGCGGTTCTGGAACACCGACAGCAGCAGTCCGCGGCGTTCGGCGAGGCCGGCCAGCGCCTCCGCCTCGGCGGCGCCGGCCGCCAGCGGTTTGTCGACGACGACGGCCAGCCCGGCCTCCAGCGCCCGGGTGGCCAGCTCGACGTGGGTGCGGTTGGGGGAGGCGACGACCACGAGGTCGAGCTCGTCGGCGCGCGCGAACAGCTCGTCGGCGCCGGCGGCGGTGCGCAGCCCCTCGCCGTGCTCGGCGCGGGCCTGCCGCTGCCGTTCGGGGGAGGAGGTGACGACGGTGTCCAGTACGAGGCCGTCGGTGGCGGCGATCATCGGCGCGTGGAAGACGGAGCCGGCCAGGCCGTAGCCGATCAGTCCGACGCGCAGAGGGTTGGGGACCGGGGAGGCGGGGGAGGCGGCGTTCATGGCGCCCACTTTGGCAACAGCGTTGCGGAAGTGCAAGCGGGCGCGAGAATGGAGCCGTGACCCCCCTCTCCCCCGGCTCTGTCTCCACCGTCTCCGCCGTCTCCGTGGCCGCCGCTCCGGCCGCCGCGAACCTGCCGGCCCTGCGCGGCCACAACGCCGCGCTCGTCCTGGACCTGCTGCGCGCGGCGGGCGAGACGGGCGCGAGCAGGTCCGAACTGGCCGAGGCCACGGGACTGACACCGCAGGCCGTCAGCAAGATCACCGCCCGGCTGCGGGACGCGGGCCTGGTGGCGCAGGCGGGGCACCGCCCCTCCACCGGAGGCAAACCGCGCACCCTGTGGCGCCTGGTGCGCGACGCGCGCCACGCGGTGGGCCTGCACCTGGACCGCGACGAGGTCATCGCCGTCCTGGTGGATCTGCTGGGCGGCGTGGTCGCCGCCCACCGGGCCCCCTTCGATCTGGGCGCGCCCTGCCGGGCGGCTGTGGACGCGGCGGCCGGCGCGGTGCGCGCACTGCCGGCCGGCTCCGGCCGCGGCGGCCGCCCGCTGGGCGTCGGGGTGGCGTGCCCGGGCCCGCTGGACCACCGCGCGGGAGTGCTGCGGCGGGTGACCGGATACCCCCACTGGGACGGCCACCCGCTGCGGGACGCGCTGTCCCGGCGGCTGGGGCTGCCCGTCGTGCTGGACAAGGACACCAACGCGGCGGCCCTCGGCCTCGCCCTGCGCGGCGGGGAGGGGGCCGGGGACGCGTCGTTCGCCTATCTGCACCTGGGCACCGGGCTGGGCGCCGGGCTCGTGCTGGACGGGGCGCTGTACCGGGGCAGGCGCACCGGGGCCGGCGAGTTCGGCCACCAGGTGGTGCAGCTCGACGGACCGGAGTGCGGCTGCGGCGACCGCGGCTGCCTGGAGGCGCTGTGCCTGGCTGCCGTCGCCCGGGGCGACGCCGCAGGGGCCGCCCGCGTCCTGGGCACCGGAGCGGCGGGGCTGGCCGGGCTGCTGGACGTCGACCGCGTGGTGCTCGGCGGCCGGACGGT
>NZ_JBKJFM010000073.1:0-29042 GCF_046614825.1 Streptomyces nanhaiensis | reverse complement strand
GACAAGCGCGGCGGCCCGTTCGGCGGCGGACACGACGCCCTCACCCGCTTCACCGTCGGCCACCAGGACGTCCGCGACTGGAACACCGAGGTCGACGGCTGGGTACGGCAGCTCCTCGAACACCGCGCCGCGTACGGCGCCCCGGCACCCTACGGGCACCCAGCCCCCCACGAGGGGGGATACGCCCACAAGGACGACCACGGCCACGCTCACGGTCACGGTCACGGTGAGCACCACGACGGCCACCGCTCCGGCCCCGGCATGGGCACCGCCATCGCCGCGGGCGCGGCCGGACTCGCCGTCGGCGTCGCCGGCGGCATGATCGCGGCCGAGGTGGTCGACGAGATCGGCGACGCCTTCGAGGACGAGGACGAGGGAGGCGAGGACGAGGGCTGACCCCGAGCTCCCGGTCCGGGCCGCGGCGGCGCGGCCCGGACCCCCCGCGGCACGGGGCGGGCGGTGTCCGTGAAGCCGCCGCGCCCGGGCCCTACAGCGGGGTGGCCGCCTTCAGCAGGAGGAACAGGGTGACGGCGGAGTTCGCCGACGACAGCGCCGATACGGTCGTCCCCGCCGCGGCCGTCCAGGCAGCCAGCCCCGCCGTGGTGAACACCGGCGGCCACCGGCGCACCGTCGGCGCGGGCTCCAGCAGGGCCGCCACCCGTCGCGGCACCGGACCGGCCGCGGCGAAGTGGGCCGGTGCCGTACCCGGGGGGACGCCGCGGGAGACCAGCGCGGCCTTGCCCACCGCCCGCGCCACCGCCCGCCGGCTGCCGACCGCGATCGCCGCCTCCTCGTCCGCCCACCGCTCCGCCGTGTAGGACACCGCCGTGCGCAGCGGCCGCAGGAAGGGGTTCGCCCTCGCGGCCAGGTGCACCGCCAGCAGGAACCGGTGGTGCCGGCCGGTCAGATGCGCACGCTCGTGCGCGAACAGCGCACGCCGCTCCCCGCCCTCCAGGCACGACAGCATCGCCGTGGACACCACCACCCGGCCCCGCCGGCCCCGGTCCGCGGGCAGCGCGTACGCGTACGGCTCACCGTCGGGCAGCACCGCCACCGAGCGGCCGCGCGCGCCCTCCAGCGCCCGCACTGCCCGGCGCCGCACCCGGCGGTGCACCCACAGCGTCCGCGCGCAGGCCGCCACCACCGCCAGCAGTGCGGGGATGGCCGCCCGGCCCGCCACCTCGTCGTACGGGACCGCCTCGCGCACCTCCGGATCCGACCAGCCGTCCGGCAGTGGATTGCCCGGCAGCTGTGCGGTGCCCACCACCATCAGCAGCGCCAGGCACACCGTGCTGCACACCGCCAGCACCCCGGCCGCCGCCGACAGCAGCACCGTGGCGGTGCGCGGGTGCAGGTGCTGCTCGGCCAGGCGCGCGATCGGCCAGGCCGTCAGCGGCAACACCAGCGGCAGGAAGACGAAGACCCCCACGACCGCCTCATTCCCCCGGCTCTTCGGCCCGCTCCAGCAGCTCCCGCAGCAGCCGCTCGTCCCCCGGCGGCAGCGAGGTCACGAAACTCGCCAGCACCGCCTGACGGTCACTCTCCCCGTCCAGCACCCGCCGCATGCGCAGCGCCGCCAGCCCCGCCTCGTCCGCCGTCGGCGACCACACGAAGGAGCGTCCCGCCTTCTCCCGTACGACCGCGCCCTTGGCCAGCAGCCGGGTCAGGATGGTGATCACGGTGGTGTACGCCAACTCGCCGCCGAGCCGCTCGCGCACCCAGGCGGTGTCCACCGGCCCCGGAGCCCGGCGCAGCGCCGACAGCACCTGCACCTCCAACTCGCCCTGGCCGCGCCGGCGCGCACGAGGCCGCCCGGACTGCCCGGTCCTCTCCTGATCCACCCTGCCGTCTCCTTCCAGCCATGCCCCCGTCACCCCGGCCGGGCCGGCCGTACATCGTAGGCGAGCGGTGGCCGGATCGGCACTCGCACACCTTCTACATTGATGTAGATTCAGGACGTCCTCCGCCGACCGCCCCCGCCGGGGCGCGGACCCCGCCCCGCCTCCGGAAAGGAAGCAACGGATGTTCGGGATCAGCGAGATCGCCATCCTCATCATCGTCGCCGTCGTCGTCTTCGGCGCCAGGAGACTCCCCGAGCTGGCCCGCTCCGCGGGCCAGTCCGCCCGCATCCTCAAGAGCGAGGCCAAAGCGATGAGGTCCGAGCGCGCCTCCGGGCACCCCGCTCCGGGACCGCGCGTGATCAGGGCGGACGACGGCGGAGCGGCGCCCTCGGGCCCGGGGACCGCCCCCGGGCCCGGGACACCGCGCTGAGGGGCGGGCCGGCGCGGCGAGGGGGAGGCCGGACCACGGCAGGGCGACCGCGTACGGTTCCGCGCCGGTCCGTGCGGCCGCCTGGGGCAGCGGGGCCGCGCAGTGGCGCGATCCGCGCCCTCGCGCTGGAATCAGAACGGAAAGCGAGCTTCGCACCCATTCGGGCTTGCCTCTCAGGCAAACAACTTGCCCCGCAGACATAACCATGACTCAATGAGTGCATGGGCCAAAGAACTCCCGACGCGGGCATGGACCTGCCCGGTGTCGCGCCCCGTCTGCGCGCTCTGCGCAGACGGGGCGGTCTCACCCTGGAGGCCGCCGCCGAACGGCTCGACCTGTCCCCCGCGCACCTGTCCCGCCTGGAGACCGGACAGCGCCAGCCGTCGCTGCCGCTTCTCCTGGCCCTCGCCCGGACCTACGGGACCACGGTCGCGGACCTGCTGGGCGAGGCGCCCCCCGACAGGGATCCGGTCGTCCGGGCCGGGCAGGTGGAACCGGTCGAGGCCGGCGGCTGGGTCTACCGTCAGGCCGGCGGGTCACGGCGGGCCATGCAGGCGCTGCGTGTGCACATCCCCCCGGACACCCAGAACGACCTGGTCCGGACCCACGCCGGCGAGGAGTGGCTGTACGTCCTCACCGGCCGCCTGCGCCTCGTCCTGGGAGGGCACGAGCACCTCCTCGGCCCCGGCGACTCGGCCCACTACGACAGCCTGACCCCCCACCGGATCACCGCCGTCCCCCCGGAGGGGGCCGACCTGCTCTTCGTCCACACACTGCTGCGGAGCCACATCGGCGATCTGTGCCTGGGCGGCGGGGACCGGCCGCTCCGGCAGGGAGCCCAGCGGCACACCGACCCGTCCCGATCTCCGGAAGGTGACGTCCATGCCGAGTGAAGACACCGGCGTCGAGCGCGGCGACGGCCGCTTCCCCCGCGGGCTCGTCCTCCGCCTGTTCGCCTACATAGTCGCGGGCCACCTCTTCGCGTTCTTCCTCTACCTGCTGTTCACGCTCGGGGGAGAGTGACCCCTCCCGCCCCCTCTTCCCTGCCCCTCCCCGCGGCGGCGCCGGTGCACGGCCGTCCTCGGCCGTGCACCGGCGCCGCCGCGGGGAGGGCGGGCCCGGCCCGTCTCCTCAGGCCTTCGCCCGGTACGCCCTCATCGCCAGCGGATAGAAGAAGGCCGCTATCCCCGCCGCCCAGACCAGCGACCACATCAGCGGCCGTCCCACCTCACCGCCCAGCAGCAGACCGCGGTACGCGTCCGACAGATGGGTGACCGGATTGACGTCCGCCCATGCCTGCAGCCAGCCGGGCATGGTGTCGACGACGACGAAGGCGCTGCTGGTGAAGGTGATGGGGAAGATCAGGGTGAAGCCGAACGCCTGGACCTTCTCCGCGTCGCCCGCCAGCATGCCGATCAGCACCGCGGCCCAGGAGACCGCCGCCGCGAAGACGACGAGCAGCAGCGCGCCCGCCAGGAAGCCGCCGAAGCCGCCGGTGATGCGGAAGCCGAGCGCCAGGCCCAGGCCGATCATCAGGAGCATCGCCCACACGTGCTTGGCCAGGTCGGCGGTGATCCGGCCGATCAGCGGGGCGGAACGGGCTATCGGCAGGCTGCGCAGCCGGTCGAAGACGCCTTTGGTGAGGTCGGTGTTGAGGGCCAGCGCCGTGTAGGTGGTCATGAACAGGGTGTTCTGGACGATGATCCCCGGCAGCGCGTACGTCAGGTAGACGTCGGGCGACCCGGCCATCTGGCCGCCGAGCACATAGGTGAAGAGGAAGACGAACATGATCGGTGTGATGCTGTAGTCGACGAGCTCCAGCGGGTTGTGCTTGATCGCGACGAGGCTCCGCCACGCCATGGTGGCGGTCTGGCGCAGTCCCGCGCCCGGGCGGACCCGGCCGCCGGCCGTGACGGGGGTCTGGGCTGTCGTGGCGGTCATGACGCGCTCACCGTCCTCTCCGTGTCCCGCTCGCCGCCGCGGGCCTTCGCCGCCTCCCGCCGTCCTCCGTCCGGCCCGGCGCGGTGGCCGGTCAGCGCCAGGAAGACCTCGTCCAGCGACGAGCGGCGCAGCGTCAGCTCGCCGACCGCGATACCGGCTCCGTCCAGACCGCGGACCACCGCGGGCATCAGCTCCGGTCCGCCGACGGGCGCCGTGACCGCGTCCCCCTCGATCCTGGTCTGCGGCCCGGCCGTCCGCGCCACCAGGGAGTGCGCGGCCGCCAGGTCGCGCTCCCGCACCGGCCGCACCTGGAGCACCTGCCCGCCCACCTGCGACTTCAGCTCGTCGGGCGTGCCCTCGGCGATGATCCGGCCCTTGTCCATCACCACGATCCGGTCGGCCAGCAGATCCGCCTCGTTCAGGTACTGCGTGGTCAGCAGCGCGGTCACGCCCTCGGCGACCAGACCGCGCAGCATGTCCCACAGCTCCCCCCGGCTGCGCGGGTCGAGCCCGGTCGTCGGCTCGTCCAGGAAGAGGATGCTGGGCCGGCCCACCAGGCTCGCCGCCAGGTCCAGCCTGCGCCTCATGCCTCCCGAGAACGTCTTCACCGCGCGCCCCGAGGCGTCCGTCAGCCCGAAGCGCTCCAGCAGTTCGGCCGCCCGCGCCTTCGCCTCACGCCTCGGTATCCCCAGCAGCCGTCCGATCAGCAGCAGGTTCTCCGTACCGGTGAGGTTCTCGTCGACCGCCGCGTACTGGCCGGTCAGACCGACCAGGGAGCGCACGACCCCCGCCTCCCGCACCACGTCGTGGCCGGCGACCTCGGCCCGCCCCGCGTCCGGCTGGAGCAGGGTGGCGAAGATCCGCACGGCGGTGGTCTTGCCCGCTCCGTTCGGCCCGAGCAGCCCCAGCACCGTCCCGGTGCGGGCCGCCAGGTCCACGCCGTCCAGCGCCGGGGTGTCCTTGAAGCGTTTGGCCAGGCCCTCCGCCTGGATCGCGTACGCGCGTGCCATGGGACTCGCCTCCTCGAACCGAGGTCGCGCTCGGATGCCGCCTCCGGCCCCCGGCCCGGGAACGGCCCTATGGACAACTGTGACGCACGCCACTGACATTCGCCGCGGTGGCCTGATCGCGTAGGGTCGGCGGGATGGCGAGGTATTTCGACGTGCACCCCGACAACCCCCAGCAGCGCACCATCGGCACCGTGGTGGAGGACATCCGCTCCGGCGCGCTCGTCGCGTATCCCACGGACTCCTGCTTCGCGCTGGGGTGCCGCCTGGGCAACCGTGACGGCATCGCCCGGATCAGGTCGATCAGGAACCTCGACGACCGGCACCACTTCACGCTGGTGTGCCGGGACTTCGCGCAGATGAGCCAGTTCGTGCGCATCGACAACGACGTGTTCCGCGCGGTCAAGGCGGCGACGCCCGGCAGCTACACCTTCATCCTTCCCGCGACGAAGGAGGTGCCGCGCCAGCTCATGCACCCGAAGAAGAAGACGGTCGGGGTCCGGATCCCCGACCACGTCGTCACCCGGGCCCTGCTGGACGAACTCGGCGAGCCCCTGCTGTCCAGCACCCTGCTCCTGCCCGGCGAGGAAGAACCGCTGACGCAGGGCTGGGAGATCAAGGAGCGGCTCGACCACGTGGTCGACGCCGTGCTGGACTCGGGCGACTGCGGCACCGAGCCGACCACGGTCATCGACTTCTCCGGGGGCGAGGCGGAGATCGTACGCCGGGGGGCGGGCGACACCTCGCGGTTCGAGTAGCCGCGCCGGCGGCCGCGCACCCGCGGCCGGCGACCGCCCCGCACACACCCGACACCTCATGGAGCACCGACATGACGAGCACACCTCCGGTCACGCTGGAGGACGTCCGCGACGCCGCCGCGCAGATCGAGGGCGTCGCCCACCGCACCCCCGTGCTGCGCTCGCGCACCCTGGACTCCCTCGTCGGCGCCGAGGTCCTCCTCAAGTGCGAGAACCTCCAGCGCGTCGGGGCCTTCAAGTTCCGCGGCGCCTACAACGCCGCCTCGCGCCTGTCGCCCGAGCAACTGGCCCGCGGCATCGCCGCCTACTCCTCGGGCAACCACGCGCAGGCCGTCGCCCTGGCCGCGCGGGAGCTGGGCACCACCGCGGTGATCCTGATGCCCGAGGACACCCCGCGCTCCAAGCTGGAGGCCACCGCCGGGTACGGCGCGGAGATCGTCACCTACGACCGCTACACCGGCGACCGGGTCGCCCTCGGCGGGGCGCTGGCCGCCGAGCGCGGGCTGACGCTGATCCCGCCCTACGAGCATCCGCACATCATCGCCGGCCAGGGCACCGCCGCCCTGGAGCTGATCGAGGAGGCGGGCGAGCTCGACGCCCTGGTGGCCCCGGTCGGCGGCGGCGGGCTGATCGCCGGCAGCGCCACGGCCGCCAAGGGCCTGCTGCCCGGGATCCGGGTGATCGGCGTCGAGCCGGAGGCCGGGGACGACACCAGGCGGTCGCTGGAGGCGGGCGGGCGCGTCTCGATCCCCGTGCCGCGCACCATCGCCGACGGCCTGGCCGCGGAGACGCCCGGGGAGCTGACCTTCTCCGTCAACCGCCGGCTGGTCGACGAGATCGTCCTGGTCGACGACGGCCGGATCCGCGAGGCGATGCGGCTGGCCTTCGAACGGCTGAAAACGGTCGTCGAGCCCAGCGGCGCCGCCGCCCTGGCGGCCGTGCTCGCCGGGCTTCCGGGGCCCCTGCCGTCCCGCATAGGCGTCATCGTCTCCGGCGGCAACATCGGCGCGCGGCGCTTCGCCGAACTCCTGGGGGGCTGATCCGCGCGCGTGCACCGCCTGCGGTCCGGCGGACCTAGTGGTCCGAGTGGTCGTGACCCCCGCCCTCCGGCGGGCGCAGGGAGGCGCCCGGCACGGCGCCGGAGAACTGCCCGGCCGCGCCGTTCCTGGCTCCCTCGGGCCATACGAGCACCTGGTAGCCGACGGCCACGAGGTCGGGCACGGCCCAGGCGCTCATTTCGGTGGCACTCTCGCCGGGCGCCAGCTCGCCCTCGAATCCGCCGTCGTCGGCGGCCTTCTGGGCCATGCCGCCCACCTCGGTGCCCACCCACTGGACCTCCACGGCGTCAAGGTCGAGGGGGGTGTCGCCGTTGTTGGTGAGCCTCACGCGCAGCCCCAGCGGCTCGCTGTCGCGTCCCAGCAGCTTCTCGCGGGCCCCGGCCAGCCGCTTCCCGTCCACCGTGCCGTCCCGGACGTCCGTACGGTCCGCCGGACGCAGCCGTCCCAGTACCGTCGCCGTCGCCTCCAGGCCGTCCGGCCAGGCGAAGGTCCTCCCGGTCGGTACCGCCGACGGCCCGGCGGACGGCGCTCCGGAGGGGCGCGCCGTCGCCGAGGCGGAGGGGTCGGGGGCGGCCGACGGGGCCGGCTCACCGCCCACACCGCATCCGGTCAGGGGCAGGGATAAGGACATCAGAACCGCTGCGAGCACGGTTCGGCGCATGGGGACTCCAGCGGGCGGCCTCGGGGGACAACGGCGAGGCAGACGGTAGCGCCCCGCCCGCCGCCCCGTAAAGATCGGCGGTCCCCGCCCGCACGAGGGGGAACACGGGGGCACGAGGGGCGAGGAGCCGGCCTCGTCCGCTACGTCCGCCTCGCTCGCTACGTCCGCCCGACGGTTCCCGCGCGCGTCCTGGCCGGAGCGCCGGTGCCGGGTGCCCGGTGCCGGATGTCTCCGGACGGGGCGCCCGCCGTCACTCCTCGATCACCGCGACCGCGTCCAGGCCGACGGCGTGCAGGGTCCGCCGGACGGTCCGGTCGGCTCCGCGGACGGTCAGTGCGGCGCTCTGCGGCCGCCCGGTGGCCGCACGGATCAGGGCGTAGGCGCATGCCAGGTCGATGTGGTCGAGGTCGCCCATCTCCAGTACCACTTCCTGGGCGTCGAGCAGCCGCGGGTCCACGAGCCGCTCCTCCAGTTCGCCGAGCACTCCGGCGTCCAGCCGGCCGGAGAAGGCGAGTACGGCACGGCGGCGCCCCGCCTCGGTGATCGCCAGGGTCGGACGGCGTGCCCGTGCGGTGGGTTGCGGCTCGGATGCCACGGCGACCTCCTCCGTGTGTGGGCCGGCGGTGGTTGCGCGCTCGTGTTCGTCCTCTCCCTCCAGCCTCTCACCACTTCCCGCCGTGCCCGGCGCGCGGCGCCGGCCGGGGCGTGCGTCACCGGATCAGAGCGGCGATCTCCGCGGCGGCGTCGCGGGCGGGGCGGCCGGTGCCGATGAGGGTGGCCGAGGCGGGGCCGGTCCAGTCGCCGTAGCCGAGCAGGTGCAGGCGCGCCTCGTCCAGGGCCCGGGTGCCCTCGGTGCGGATGCGGCCGCGGGCGGTGCGCAGCCGCAGCGGTGCGAGGTGGGACAGGGCGGGGCGGAAGCCGGTGCACCAGATGACGGCGTCCGCCGCGGCCCGGGTGCCGTCGGCCCAGGCGGCGCCGTCGGCGGTGAGGCGGGCGAACATCGGCGACGCCTTGAGCAGCCCGGCGTCCCTGGCCTCGCGCACGGGCGGCACGGCGACGATGTCGCCGAGGGAGGCCACTCCGCCGGTGTCGTCGAGCCCCGCCTCCAGGGCCCGGCGGCGGGCGGTGGCCACGTCGAACAGGGCGCGGCCGTCGATGTGGTCGGGCAGGAACCTCGGCGGACGAGCCGTCACCCACGTCACCTCCACGCCGGCCAGTGCGAGATCGGCGGCGATCTGCGCGCCGGAGTTGCCGCCTCCGACCACGACGACGCGCCGGCCGGCGAACTGCCCGGGGTTCCGGTAGCCGACGGTGTGCAGTTGCCCGCCCCGGAACGCTTCCCGCCCGGGGACGGCCGGGAGGAAGGGACGCCACCAGGTGCCGGTGGCCGAGACCACTGCCCGCGCCGACCAGGCGCCGGAGTCGGTCTCCACCCGCAGCCGCTCCCCGTCGCGGTGCACGCCGTGGACGCGGACGCCGCGCCGTACGGGCAGGTCGTAGCGCTTCTCGTAGTCGGCGAGGTAGCCGATGACGTGGGCGGCGTCCGGGTAGGTCTGGCCGGGCTGCGCGGGCATGGGCCACCCGGGCAGCGAGGAGTGGGCGGCGGGCGAGAACAGGCGCAGGGACTCCCACATGCGGCGCCAGGCGCCGCCGGGGGCGTCCTGGGCGTCGAGGACGGTGAAGCCCAGGCCCTGGCGGCGCAGGTGGTAGCCGGCGGCGAGCCCTGCCTGGCCGCCGCCGACCACCACCACGTCCGTGCGCCGCGTCATGACCCCGGCTGTGCCGCGGTGAACTTCCTGCGCCAGGCGAGGGAGACGTAGACCAGCGCGATGAGGACCGGGACCTCGATCAGCGGGCCGACGACGCCGGACAGGGCCTGGCCGGAGGTGACGCCGAAGGTGGCGATGGCGACCGCGATGGCCAGTTCGAAGTTGTTGCCCGCGGCGGTGAACGCCAGGGTGGCGGTGCGGTCGTAGGCCAGGCCGATGGCCTTGCCCAGGGCGAAGGTGCCGAACCACATCAGGGCGAAGTACACCAGCAGCGGCAGGGCGATGCGGGCGACGTCCCACGGCTGGGAGGTGATCGTCTCCCCCTGGAGGGCGAAGAGGACGACGATGGTGAACAGCAGCCCGTACAGCGCCCAGGGGCCGATGCGCGGCAGGAACTTCTGCTCGTAGGCCGTGCGGCCCATCTTCCGCTCGCCCAGGCGGCGGGTGAGGTAGCCGGCGGCCAGCGGGATGCCGAGGAAGATGACGACGTTGGCGGCGATCTCCCACATGGAGATGTCCAGGGCCGCTCCGTCGCCCAGGCCGAGCCAGCCGGGCAGCAGGTCGAGGTAGAACCAGCCGAGCAGGCCGAAGGCCAGGACCTGGAAGACGGAGTTCAGCGCCACCAGGACGGCGGCGGCCTCGCGGTCGCCGCAGGCCAGGTCGTTCCAGATGATGACCATGGCGATGCAGCGGGCGAGCCCGACGATGATCAGTCCGGTGCGGTACTCGGGCAGGTCGGGCAGGAAGATCCAGGCCAGGGCGAACATCACGGCCGGGCCGACGATCCAGTTGATCACCAGGGAGGAGGCCATGAGGCGGCGGTCGCCGGTGACGGCGTCGAGCCGGTCGTAGCGGACCTTGGCCAGCACCGGGTACATCATGATCAGCAGGCCCAGGGCGATGGGCAGCGAGATGCCGCCCACCTCGACCTTGCTCAGGATGCCGTTCAGGCCGGGGATCAGCCTCCCCAGGCCCAGGCCGGCGGCCATGGCGAGCAGGATCCACACCGCCAGGAACCGGTCCAGGGTGGAGAGGCGGGCGACGATGCCGCCGCCTTCGGGAGGGCCGGCCGGTCTGGTGGTCTCTTCGGCGGTGGTCACGGGCAGGCCCTTCTGGTCTCGGCGGCGCGGGTGGTGCGGGCGGTGCGGGCCAGCTCCGTGAAGGAGCGGCCCAGGTGCTCGATGACGTCCGGGCGCAGCCGGTAGTAGGTGTACCGGCCGCACGGTTCGGTCTCCACCACCCCGGCCTCGCGCAGGACGCGCAGGTGGTTGGAGAGGTTGGTCTGCTTGGCCCCGGTCTCGGCCACCAGGTGGGTGGTGCACAGGGTCTCGGTGGCCAGCAGGGTCACGATGCGCATCCTGAGCGGATCGGCGAGCACCCGGATCAGGTCAGTATCGACTGACGTCAGCATGGACTGATACTGTCACATCAGCCGGGGGTGATGCCACCCGGTCCCCCGACGAGCCGAAGGAAGACCCCGCATGCCCGACAAGCCGTCCGTGCTGTTCGTCTGCGTCCACAACGCCGGCCGCTCCCAGATGGCCGCCGCCTGGCTGACTCACCTGGCCGGCGACCGGATCGAGGTCCGCTCCGCCGGGTCCGCACCGGCCGACCAGGTCAACCCGGCCGCGGTCGAGGCCATGCGGGAGGCCGGCATCGACATGTCGGCCGAGGTGCCCAAGGTGCTGACCGTCGAGGCCGTCCGGGCGTCCGACTACGTCATCACCATGGGCTGCGGCGACACCTGCCCGGTCTTCCCCGGCAAGAAGTACCTGGACTGGAAGCTGGAGGACCCGGCCGGGCAGGGCGTGGAGGCCGTGCGCCCCATCCGCGACGAGATCCGCGCCCGGATCGAGAACCTGATCGCCGAGATCGACGCGCTCTGAGGCCGCCGCGGTCCACGGCCGAGGGCCGGTACCCCCGCGGGAGGTACCGGCCCTCGGTCCACGCGTCCGCCGGGAGCGCGGCGCACGCCGCCGGCGCCGCCGGTACGGCCGTGCCCGCGTCAGCGGCTCCGGCGGACGGATCGTCCGCCGCCGATCCCCGCCACGTGGAGAGCCAGCGAGCCCAGTCCCAGGAGCATGAGGTTGGTCGACGAGAAGAGTTCGTTCGTCGCCAGCTCCGCGACGTTGACCAGGAATGCGAGGAAGAACAGCACCGCCGCCACTATGCCGAGCATGAGGCCTCCCTTGTCCGTGTGGTGTCAACCGTCTGCCCCGTGGGACCAGCCGGACACCGGCCCTTCAACCTTCGCGGCCCACAACGCCCCTGACCGTCCGTACGCCGGACCGCGGCGGTCGTGCGGGGCCCGGCTCAGGGCGTCGGCACCACCCCGGACGATTCCCTGCGGCGTACGTCCGCCGCGGCCTCGTGCCACAACGGGGCCCGCTCCCGGATCTGCCTGAGCATGACCCCCTCGCGCAGCCCCCACGGGGAGAGCGTGACGGTCTCGATCTCCATGCACCGCATGGCCGTGTGCGCTATCACCGCTCCGGCCAGGGACTGCCGGGCGCGGGCGGCGGAGATGCCGGGCAACTGCGCGCGGGCGGCCGCGGGCAGGGAGGCCAGCCGCTCCACGGCCGCCTTGAGGTCCCGGCGCTCGATGCGGCGCGTGACGAAGGGCCCCAGCTTCCCCGGAGGGGCCCCGCACAGGCGGGCCAGCTGCTGGAAGGTGCGCGAGACGGCCACGGCGGTACGGGGGCGCTCCCAGTGGATCCGGACCGCCACGTCCCGCAGTTCGTGGCGTACACGGCGTCTGAGCTCCCTGACCGCGCCGGCCGGCGGAGGGTCCGCCTCTCCGAAGTACTCGCGCGTCATCCGCCCCGCGCCCAGCGGAAGCGAGGCCACGAAACCGGGCGTCCGGTCCCGGCCGAAGGCCACCTCCAGCGAGCCGCCGCCGATGTCCAGCAGCACCATCGGGCCGGCCTGCCAGCCCATCCACTGCCGGGCCGCCAGGAACGACAACTCCCCTTCCGTCACACCCGACATGACGTACAGGGGCACCCCCGTCCCGCTGTGCACGGCCTCCAGGACCTGGTGGCGGTTGGGCGCGTCCCGGATGACCGCGGTGGCGAAGGCGAAGGGCTGCTCCACCCCCCAGCGGGCGGACTCCTCCCTCACCTCGGCGACCGCGGCCACCACGGCGTCCACCGCCCGCTCGCCGAGCCGTCCGTCCGGCTCCACGTACTCGGCCAGCCTCAGGCGCCGCTTGGCCGTGTGCACCGGCAGCGGTATGTCACCGCCGCAATCGGCCACCACGAGCCGCACCGTCTTGGATCCCACGTCCACAACCGCCAAACGCATGGAGGGCTCGTGCCCCCCGGCGCCGCGCAACATGCCATCGCCCGCCGGGCACAGGCACGGACCGGCCATCTCCAGCCGGTGCCGCGGGGCCGCGCCATTGCCCCGGCCCGCCGGGGGTAGAAGACAGGCTGTGAGCAGGGAGGTGGGCCGTCGTGTGCGAGTCGTCGCTGCGGGCCGTGGGATGGGCGCGGTCACTGCCGGTTTCCAGCGGGGTGAAGGCCGCGCGGGAGTGGGCGCGCGGTCATCTGGAGTCGCTGGGGTGGACGGAATCCGCACCGGAGACGGTGGACGCGGTGCTGCTGACCGTCTCGGAGCTGGTGACCAACGCGCACGTGCACGCGCACAGCGCCGCCCAGTTGGTGCTGACGTGGGACAACCGCTGCCTGCACGTGAGCGTGCACGACTCCTCCGCCGACCTCCCCGCGCCCCGCTCCCCCAGCACCGAGCGGACGTCGGGACGCGGCATGTTCCTGGTCGACGCCCTGGCCGACGAGTGGGAGGCCCGCCCCTGCGCGGACGGCAAGACCGTCACCGCCTGCTTCCGCCCGTCCGGGCGGCCCGCCGGGTGAATACCGCGGCCCCGGCGGGCCCCGCGGACGGGAGCTGTCAGTCCAGCGCCAGCACCGCCGAGAGGGCACTGCGCAGCGCCGCCTCCGGGTCCGGGACCGGCCCGGCCGAACGCCACGCCACGAACCCGTCGGGGCGCACCAGTACCGCGCCGCCGGGCTCCGTGCCGTGGACCCGCGCCCAGTCCGCGCCGTCCTCGGGTACGAGGTCGGCGTCCGCCCCGGCGCCGATCCGGTAAGCAACCAGCGGCACCGACAGCTTCTCGGCGACCCGGCCGGCCGCCTCGTGCCATCCGGCCGCCGCACCGGCTCCGGCCAGGAGGACCGGGGAGCGCTCGTACAGGTCCAGGGTGGAGATCCGCTCCCCTTCGCGGCGCAGCCACATGTGGGGCGCCCGGCTGCCCGGTTCGCCCGTCAGCCGCAACTCCCCGGGGACGGGCGGCGCCTGGGGGTCGGCGCCCACGACGGCGCCGCGCGGATAGCGGTAGCCCAGGACCACGCCGAGGATGCCGCCCGCGCGTCCGCCGCCCGCCCCGGGCACGGGAACGTAGCCGGGGTGGCTGTGCTCCACGGAGCGCGCCGAGGCGCGCTCGCTGGTGGCCCGCGCCACGGGGCGGCGCTCGGTGTCGTACGTCTCCAGCAGTCCCGGACCCGCCCAGCCGCCGAGTACGGCGGCCAGCTTCCAGGCCAGGTTGTGCGCGTCCTGGATGCCGGTGTTGGAGCCGAAAGCGCCGGTGGGGGGCATCTCGTGGGCCGAGTCGCCGGCCAGGAGGACCCGGCCGACCGCGTACCGCCGCGCGACCCGCTCCGCCGCGTGCCACGGGGCCCTGCCGGTGATCTCCACGTCGAGGTCCGCGACGCCGACCGCTCGGCGGATGTGCTGCGCGCACCGCTCGTCGGTGAACTCCTCCAGCGTCTCGCCCCGTTCGGGGTGCCAGGGGGCGTGGAAGACCCACCGCTCCCGGTTGTCGACCGGCAGCAGGGCCCCGTCGGCGCCCGGGGTGGTCAGGTAGCAGACGATGAAGCGGCGCTCGCCCACCACCTCGGCGAGCCGGCGGGAGCGGAAGGTGACGCTGACGTTGTGGAACAGGTCGCCCGCTCCGCTGTGGCCGATGCCGAGGCTCTCGCGCACCGGGCTGCGCGGGCCGTCCGCCGCCACCAGGTAGTCGGCGCGGACCGTGGTGCGCTCCCCGGTGTCCCGGTTCACGACCACGGCCGTGACTCCCTCCGGGTCGGGGTCGAACGACGTCAGCTCGGTGGAGAAGCGCAGGTCGCCGCCGAGATCCCGGGCGTGCTCCAGCAGGACCGGCTCCAGGTCGTTCTGGCTGCACAGACACCATGAGCTGGGGCTGAACCGGGCCAGCCCGCCGCCCGGATCGATCTCCCGGAACAGCCACTCGCCCGCCTCCCCGACCAGGGTGGGCGTCTGCAGGATCCCGTGGTTGCCGGCCAGGACCGACGCCGCCCGCCTGATCGCCGGCTCGGCGCCCGCGACCCGGAACAGCTCCATCGTCCGTACGTTGTTGCCGCGTCCGCGCGGGTGGATCGAGGTTCCCGCGTGCCGTTCCACCAGGGTGTGCCGCACCCCGAGGCGGCCCAGGAACAGCGAGGCGGACAGACCCGTCAGGGAACCGCCGACGATGAGGACCGGGACCCTGAGGTCGGCTTCTCGGCTCATCACTCTCCTCCAGCTCATCGTGTCCGCCGGCGCGCGCCTGTGCGGCCGGGCTGGAGATCAATGCCCCGGTCCGGAAGGCGATGCCCACACTTCACCCGGTTGATCATCATTGCTTGCGGTACCGGATGACTCGTCACATGATCGGTGTGCGCGGCGGCTGACGCCTGGTCACGGCGCACCGCGAGTGCTCTCCGTTCCCCAGTCCCCCGTTTCCCGCGTTCCCCCCGCACGAGAACTCCCCAGGGAGAGGTATGCCGAAGAAGAGGTATGTCGGATGACGGCCCCGGCCCCCACACCCCAGGCCTCCGGCCGTGTCTCCCAGTCGGCCTTCGACGGCTCCAGACTCCGGGTCATCCTGCTGCTCGACATCCACGACGGAGCCCAGCAGGAGTTCCTCGACGCCTACGAGCACATGCGCAACCAGGTGGCGTCCGTACCCGGCCACCTGAGCGACCAGCTCTGCCAGTCCATCGAGAACCCGTCCCAGTGGCTCATCACCAGCGAGTGGGAGAGCGCACCGCCCTTCCTCGCCTGGGTCAACAGCGAGGAGCACCTGGAGACGGTCAGACCGCTGCACAGCTGCGTCCGGGACACCCGGTCGCTGCGCTTCAGCGTCCTGCGGGAGACCTTCGGCGGCGGCGCCGGAGCGGTCGCCCCGGCCGGGAACGGCCTGCAGAGCGCGCCCCGGCTGGGCGACGGCGTGGTGCGCCACGCCCTGACCTTCACCGTCAGGCCCGGCAGCGAGTCCAAGGTCGCCGAGATCCTCGCCGGCTACGAATCCCCCGAGGCACGGGTGGACGACACCACCCGGCTGTGCCGCACCTCCCTGTTCATGCACGGCAACCGGGTCGTACGCGCCATCGAGGTGCGCGGCGACCTGCTCGCCGCGCTGCGCCACGTCGCCCGCCAGCCCGAGGTGCGCGCGGTGGAGGAGGCCCTCAACCCCCATCTTGAGCAGGACCGCGACCTCGACGACCCGCAGTCCGCGCGGGCGTTCTTCACCCGGGCCGCGCTGCCCGCCGTACACCACGTGGCGTCCTGCGGGCCGCGGTCGCCGCGGGTGCGGCGGCACGCGCTGTACTACCCGGCCAGGCCGGGCCGCGGCATGGACCTGGCACGGCTGCTGTCCCGGCAGGACGAGATCGCCGCGGACGACCCGCACGGCCCGGTCCGCGCCGCCACCGTCTTCCAGCGCGACGACGTCGTCGTCCGGCTGGTCGAGGTGGAGGGCGAGCCGGACGCCGCCCCCGCCCGGGTCCTCGGCCTGGAGGAACCCGGGAGCGCCGCCGAGGCGGCCCGTCTGCTGGACACCGAGGCACTCGGACTCGACGGCCCCCCGGCCGGCGAGCGCGACCTCCTGCGCCTGCTGTCGCACGCCGGGATGCGGCTGGTCACCGACCGCACCGCACCCGGCTCCTGACCCCGTCGGCCGCTCCGCCGGCCGGTACACCCGCGCAACACCGCCCCCTCCACGGAGTGACCGACCATGACCAAGCAGTTCCCACGCATCGTCGACCTCGGCGAGATCGAGCCCAACCGCAGGCGCGGAGGCGATCTGCGCGCCATGCTCACGCCCACGACCGTGGGCTCCACCAGCGGTTTCATGGGGCTGGCCATCGTGCGGCCCGGCGACCGCATCGGCGAGCACTACCACCCGTACTCCGAGGAGTTCGTGTACGTCGTCAGCGGCTCCCTCGAAGTGGACCTGGACGGGGAGCCCCACCCGCTCTCCCCCGACCAGGGGCTGATGATCCCCGCGTACATGCGCCACCGGTTCCGCAACGTCGGGGACACCGAGGCCCGCCTCGTCTTCCACCTCGGGCCGCTGGCCCCCCGGCCCGAACTCGGCCACGTCGACACCGAGGAGACCTCCCCCGCCAGGGCGGCCGGCGACCGGGCGGCGCAGCCCACCGGAGCGTCCTCGTGACGCGACGCGTGGCCGTCACCGGCCTGGGCGTGGTGGCGCCGGGCGGGATCGGCGCGGAGGCCTTCTGGGACCTCCTGGCGAACGGCCGCACCGCGACCCGGGGCATCACCCTCTTCGATCCCGCGGGCCTGCGCTCGCGGATCGCCGCGGAGTGCGACTTCGACCCCCTCGCACACGGTCTGACGGTGGAGCAGACCGAACGCTGCGACCGCTACGTGCAGTTCGCGCTGGTCGCCGCGGCGGAGGCGGTCCGCGACGCCGGTCTGGAGACGGATCGGGAGGACCCCTGGCGCCTGGGCGTGAGCCTGGGCACCGCGGTCGGCGGCACCACCCGCCTGGAGCACGACTACGTCTTGGTCAGCGAGCGCGGTTCGCGCTGGGACGTCGACCACCGGCGGGCCGGCCCGCATCTGCACCGCGCGTTCTCGCCCAGCACGCTCGCCTCGGCGGTCGCCGAGGAGTTCGGCGCCCGCGGCCCGGTGCAGACCGTCTCCACCGGCTGCACCTCCGGGCTGGACGCCGTCGGGTACGCCTTCCACGCCGTCGGGGAGGGCCGCATGGACGTCTGCCTCGCCGGTGCGGCGGACTCCCCGATCTCGCCGATCAGCATGGCCTGCTTCGACGCCATCAAGGCCACCTCCCCGAACAACGACGACCCCGCCCACGCGTCCCGGCCGTTCGACGCCGACCGCGACGGCTTCGTCATGGGAGAGGGCGGCGCGGTGCTGGTGCTGGAGGAACTGGAGCACGCCCGGGCCCGCGGCGCGCGCGTGTACTGCGAGATCGCCGGCTACGCCACCTACGGCAACGCCTACCACATGACCGGGCTGACCGGTGAGGGCCTGGAGATGGCGCGGGCCATCGACACCGCGCTGGACCACGCCCGCCTGGACGGCACGGACGTCGACTACGTCAACGCGCACGGCTCGGGCACCCGGCAGAACGACCGCCACGAGACCGCCGCGGTCAAACGGTCCCTGGGCGCCCACGCCTACGGCACGCCCATGAGTTCGATCAAGTCCATGGTGGGCCACTCGCTCGGCGCCATCGGCTCCATCGAGGTCGCCGCCTGCGTCCTGGCCCTGGAACGCCAGGTGGTGCCGCCCACCGCGAACTACGAGACCCCGGATCCCGAGTGCGACCTGGACTACGTGCCGCGCGCGGCACGTGAGCGCAGGCTGCGGAACGTGCTGTCGGTGGGCAGCGGCTTCGGCGGCTTCCAGTCCGCGGTGGTGCTCAGCGGGCCGGGCGGGAGGACACCATGAACCCGGTAGGCGCCCGGCGCGCGGTCGTCACCGGCATCGGAGTCGTGGCGCCGGGCGGGATCGGCGCGGAGGCCTTCTGGAAGTCGGCCGCCGAGGGCCACACCCTCCTGGACCGCGTCACCCGGGAGGGCTGCGGTCATCTGCCGCTGAAGGTCGCGGGGGAGGTCCGCGGCTTCGACCCGGCCGCCTTGATCGAGGGCAGCCACCTCGTCCAGACCGACCGGTTCACGCACTTCGCGATGGCGGCCGCATCGCTCGCCCTGGAGGACGCCCGGTTCGGCCGTGCCGACGTCGGCTCGCCGTACTCGGTCGGCGTGGTCACCGCCGCCGGCTCCGGCGGCGGCGAGTTCGGTCAGCGTGAGCTGCAGAAGCTGTGGGGGCGGGGATCCCGCCACGTCGGCCCGTACCAGTCCATCGCCTGGTTCTACGCGGCCAGCACCGGCCAGATCTCCATTCGCGGCGGTTTCAAGGGGCCCTGCGGTGTGGTGGCCGCCGACGAGCCGGGCGGTCTGGACGCCCTGGCGCACGCCGCCCGCGCCGTGGCGCGCGGCGCCGGCACCGTCGTCGCCGGTGCGGCCGAGGCGCCGCTGGCCCCGTACTCGATGGTCTGCCAGCTGGGCTACCCCGAGCTCAGCACCGAGGGCGACCCCGGGCGCGCCTACCTCCCCTTCACCGCCGGTGCCCGCGGCTTCGTGCCCGCCGAGGGCGGGGCGATGCTCGTGCTGGAGGAGGAGGGCGCGGCCCTCGACCGGGGGGCCGAGCCCCGGGCGACGGTGGCCGGCCACGCGGCCACCTTCACCGGGACGTCCCGCCGGGAGGAGTCCCGTGAGGGGCTGGCCCGGGCGATCGGCGCCGCGCTGGCGGAGGCCGGCTGCGCGCCCGGGGAGGTGGACGTCGTGTTCGCCGACGCCCTCGGTACGCCCGAGGCGGACCGGGCCGAGGCCCTGGCGATCACCGATGCCCTGGGCCCGCACGGCCGGCGCGTACCCGTCACCGCGCCGAAGGCGGGCACCGGCCGCGCCTACTGCGGGGCTCCCGTGCTGGATGCCGCGGCGGCCGTGCTCGCCATGGAGCACGGCCTGGTGCCCCCCACCCCCAACGTCTTCGACGTCTGCCACGACCTGGACCTGGTGACCGGGCGGGCGCGCTCCGCGGAGCTGCGCACCGCCCTGGTCCTCAGCCGGGGCCTGATGGGCTCGAACGCGGCGCTCGTGCTGCGGCGCGGCGCCGAACCCCCCACCGACCGAAGGAGTGCATCCGCATGACCGACCAGATGACGGGCCAGGTGACCGTCGAGGAACTGGCCGCGCTGATGAAGCAGACGGCGGGCGTCGCCGTGGACCCCGATGACCTGCGGCAGCGGGCCGGTTCCGGTTTCGACGCCTTCGGCCTCGACTCGCTCGGGCTGCTGGGCGTCGTGGGCGAGCTGGAGAAGCGCTACGGCAGGGACATGCCGGAGCGGGCCGAGCAGTGCAGGACCCCCCGCGAGTTCCTCGGCTTCGTCAACGGCGTCCTGACGGCGGAGGCGTGAGATGGCCGGGCACACCGAGAACGAGATCGTCATCGCCGCGCCCCTGGACCTGGTCTGGGACATGACCAACGACATCGAGAACTGGCCGCGGCTGTTCAGCGAGTACGCCTCCGTCGAGATCCTCTCGCGCGACGGCGACACCACCACCTTCCGCCTGACCATGCACCCGGACGAGAACGGCACGGTGTGGAGCTGGGTGTCGGAGCGGACCGCCGACCGCGACGCCCTCACCGTGCGGGCCCGCCGCGTGGAGACCGGCCCCTTCCAGTACATGGACATCCGCTGGGAGTACGCGCAGCTCCCCGAGGGCGTGCGGATGCGCTGGACGCAGGACTTCGCGATGAAGCCCGACGCCCCGGTCGACGACACCTGGATGACGCGGAACATCAACCGCAACTCCCGCGTCCAGATGGCGCTCATCCGGGACCGGATCGAGCAGCGCGCCCGGCAGGCCGGCGAGCCCGCGGCGATGGCCGACTGAGAAGGGACCCCTCCGTGCACCACACCCTGATCGTCGCCCGGATGGAACCGGGGGCGGCGCCGGACATCGCGAAGGTGTTCGCCGAATCCGACCGCGGCGAGCTGCCGCACCTGGTCGGCGTCGCCCGGCGCAGCCTCTTCCAGTTCGGCGACGTGTACATGCACCTCATCGAGAGCGAGCGGGATCCCGGACCGGCCATCGCCCGGGCCGTGGACCACCCGGAGTTCCGTGCCGTCAGCGAGCGGCTGACGGCGTACGTCCGGCCGTACGACCCCCAGACCTGGCGCGGTCCGAAGGACGCCATGGCGCGGTGCTTCTACCGCTGGGAGCGCGAGGGCGCGCCCCTGCCGCCGCGCTGACGGGCCCTTCCCACCACAAGAATCGAGGCGGTGCATGACAACCGTGACAACCGTTGGAACCGCTCCCCCGCCGCCCATGCGGCTGCGGGAGCTGGCGTTCGGGGCGGCGTGCGCAGCCGCCGTGCGCGCGGCCGCCCGGCTGGGCGTGGCCGACGCCCTGGGGGATCGCCCGATGAGCGCCGAGGAGCTGGCGGCGGAGGTGAAGACGGAGCCGCGCCCCCTGCGGCGGCTGCTGCGCGCCCTGTCCTGCCACGGCGTGTTCGCCGAGGACGAGCACGGGAGGTTCGCGCACACCGGCGTGTCGCGGCTGCTGCGCGAGGACGACCCGAACAGCATGCGGGACGTGGTGCTGTGGTGCACCGAGCCCTGGACCTGGGACGCGTGGCCGCTGCTGGACGAGGCGGTGCGCTCCGGCCGCAGCGTCGTCCCGGATCTGTACGGCAAGGACTTCTTCGCCTACCTGCACCAGGACGCGCCCGAGTCCGCCCATGTCTTCAACCGGGCGATGACGCGTTCCAGCGAGCAGTCCGCCCGGGACGTCGCGGCCTTCCTCGACCTGTCGGAGGCGGAGTCCGTCGTCGACGTCGGGGGCGGCCAGGGGCATGTGCTGGCGAGCCTGCTGGAGCGCTACCCCGGGATGCGGGGCACCCTGCTCGACCTGCCGCCGGTGGTGGCCAACGCCGACCCGCGGCTGCGGGAGGGCGGGGCGCTCGCGGACCGGGCGCGCATCGTGCCCGGCGACTGCCGCACCGCCGTCCCGGCCGGCGCGGATGTGTACATCGTCAAGAACATCCTGGAGTGGGACGACGACAGCACCCGCAGGACACTGCAGAACATCATCGCCGCGGCGCGGCCCGGAGCCCGGGTCGTGGTCATCGAGAACCTCGTCGACGACACGCCCTCGATGCGGTTCACCACCGCGATGGACCTGCTGCTACTCCTCAACGTCGGAGGCGCCAAGCACACCGGGCGCAGCATGACCGAGCGGCTGACCGGGGCCGGTCTGGCCATCGGTTCCGTCCGCCCGGTCAACCCGTATCTGCACGCCTTCGAATGCACCGTCCCCGGAGACGGGCCGGCCCGCGCCGCCGGGGCGTGACGGCCCGGTGCCGCCGCCCGTTGCGGGCCGACCGGGGGCGGTGAGGTACGCGGCGCGGGCCGGCGGGCGAGCCGGCCCGCGCCGCGTACCGGTCCGTCCCCGCCGTGACGGGGCCGGGTGGGCGGGCGAACGGTCCGGTACGGGAGGGCGGGGAGGACCGGGAGGGCGAGGGCGGGCCGGGCCCGGCGGGTGTCAGGGGGCGATCTCCAGCCCGCCGCACTCCTCGGGGAACATCGCGGCCACGCGCCGCAGGGAGTGCGGCGGGCGGTGCAGGACCAGCCTCCGGCCCCGCCCGCGCTCGGCGCCGGCGGCCGCGGCCAGCGCCGCGACGGCCGCGGTGTCCAGGAAGTCGGCGCCGGACAGGTCCAGGTGCACCGCCGGCCCGGGCAGCCGCGCCAGGGCGGCCAGGGCCGTCTCCAGGACGGCCCTGGTGTCGGCGTCGGCTCCGCCGCGCAGCCCGAAACCCGTCCGGCCGGCCAGGGGCGTGACGCCCAGCGGCGGCTCGGCGCGGGCCCCGGGGCGGCCGCCGGGGAAGAGCCGCCGGATGTGGGCGGCGGTCAGCAGGGCCGCGGTGTCCTCGGGCACCGCCCTACGGTCGTACAGGCACAGCGCGGTCAGCGGCAGCCGCGCGAACACCTCGTGGTTCAGCCGCAGTTCGTACTCCAGCAGACGGTCCGCCCCCGGTACGCCCCGCGCGCACCAGGCCATCTCGCCGACCGCGTACACGCCCGCGTACCCCTTCCGGATCGCGGTGGCGCACTCCTGCTCCCAGGCCCGCGCCATCCGGTCCGGGTCGAACGGCGGCCGCCGCAGGTAGGAGTCCTCGGCCCGGCGGACGACGAGCCCGCCGCGTTCGGCCGCCGCGGACGCGTCGACGCCGTTGCGGCCGAGCCGTTCCACCACGGCCGCCGGTGCCGCGGTGTCGGCGAAGTACACCACCCGCCGCCCGGCGGCCAGGCCCTCGCGGACGAACTCCGCCGCGCTGCGCGCCCACTGCCTCTCCCCCGCGTAGGCGCAGCACATGTGCCGCTCCCACTCGGGGGACGGCTTCGGACCGACACCCGTCAAGGACATCCGCTCCGCTCCAGGGCCGTCTGATCGCCGCATCCGCACAAGCCTGTTCGAGGCCACCACCGTATCTCCCCCGGCCGGGCGGCAGTACCACGCCCGTCCCTCCGGCCGCGGCCGGAGGGACGGGGGAGATCACAGGGACGCCCGCCGGGGTGTCCGCCGCGGGCGACGGGGTATCCGGCGGACCGGTCGACCACTTTTCGCGTCCTGTCCGTCCCGTTTCCTTCGAGGAGTCCGCATGCCGTCCGCCACCTCCGACGTCGTCGAACTGATCCTGCGCGACCACCGCAGGATGGAGGACCTCTTCCGCACGATGCGCAACGCCGAGGCCGACCGGGCCGGTGCGCTGGGCGAGTTCGCCGCCCTGCTGGTCGCCCACTCCCTGGCCGAGGAGGAGAAGGTCTACCCGGCCCTGCGTCGCTACAAGGACGTCGACGACGACGACGTCGAGCACAGCGTGCACGAGCACCGCGAGGCCAACGAGGCGCTGCTCGCCCTGCTGGAGGTGGAGGACACCTCCTCGGAGGAGTGGGACGAGAAGCTGGAGGCGCTCGTCACCGCCGTCAACCACCACGCGGACGAGGAGGAGCGCACCCTGCTCAACGACGCCCGCGAGAACGTCGCCGACAGCCGGCGCGCCCAGCTCGGGGAGGCCTTCGCGAAGGCGCGTGCCGAGCACCTGGAAGCCGGCTGCGGAAGCGTCGGGCACGTCCGCGAGATCGTGGCCTCCAGCGGCGGCTGACCACCCGGCCCGTGACCGCCCGTCCCGTGACCGCCCGGCACGGGGCGGGCGGTCACGGGCCGGAGGCCACGGGCCCGGCGGCCGCAGCCGGCCGTCCCCCGCCGTGGACGTCGTCGAAGACCGCCCTGCGTTCGGTGGGGGCCTGGTTGAGGACCCACAGGCCGGCCAGGACGGCCAGCACGAAGACGACGGTCACCAGGACCGCCAGGACCAGCCGGCGTCTGCGCTCCCTGCGGAGCCAGCCGCCGCGGGCGGCGCGGTAGGCGTCGGGCGCCGCGTGGACGCCGCCCGCCAGGGTCTCCAGCGCCTCCCGGAGCCTTTCCTCGGTGCCGGGGGCGCCCGGGGTGCCGGGGGTGCGGGGGGCGTTCATCTGCGGGCCTCCATCGCCTGGGTCAGGGCCGCGATGCCGCGCGAGGTGTGGGTCTTGACCGAACCGGCCGAGATCCCCATGGCCGCGGCGATCTCGCTCTCCTTCAGTCCCAGCCAGTGGCGCAGGACGAGGGCCTCGCGCTGCCGGGTGGGAAGCCGCTGGAGCGCGTCGATCAGCACCCGCTGGTCGTCGCGGAGGAGCGCCGAGTTCTCGGCGGAGGCGACCGGCTCGGACGGCGGCGGCTCCATGTGCCTGCGGACCACCTGGAGGTGGCGTATGCGCATCCGGGTCAGATTGCAGACCACCGACCGCAGGTAGGCCTCCGCGGAACCGGGTTCGCGGAGTTTCCTCCACTTCCGGTAGATCTGGTAGTAGGCCTCGGCCACGATGTTCTCGGGATCGTCGGCGCCCAGCAGCGTGGCCAGCCGCAGCATCGGCGTGTAGTGCAGGCTGAAGAGGCGGGCCACCTCCGCCTCGCGCTCCGGCTCCAGCCCCTCGGCGGCAGCTCGCTGCGGGGGGACCACCGGGGCGGGCGGCAGAACGGCGGCGCGGGCGTCCCGGCCGAGCCGGTCGCGGATGGGTCTCATGAGGTGCTCGCTCCCGTCTCGGGACGGTGTCTGAGTGCCATGCGGGGCGGGAGTGTGGTGGTGTCCGGGCCGCGTGGGACCCCGGCACGCTCCAGGACGAGGGTCGCGGCCACCGCGACGGCCAGGTTCGGCAGCAGGGCGGCGAGTCCGGCGTAGACCTCCAGGCCGGCCGGACCGAAGGGCACCACCGGGGAGAAGCCCTCCCGTACGACCATGAAGGTGCCGACAGCCATCCCGGTGGCCCAGCCCGCGAGCAGCGCACGGTGGTGCAGGCGGCGGGTGAAGAGCCCGGCCACCACCGCGGGGAAGATCTGCAGGATCCACACGCCGCCGAGCAGTTGCAGGTTCACCGCGTCCTGGTCGCGCAGGCCGAGCACGAAGGCGACCGCCCCGGCCTTGGCAGTGAGCGAGACCACCCTGGCGACTCTGACCTGGTGCTTGGGGGTGGCCGTGGGGTGGAAGTACTCGACGTACACGTTGCGCACGAAGGAGGTCGCGGCCGCGATCGACATAACGGCGGCGGGCACCATCGCCCCCACCGCCAGCGCCCCGAAGACCAGTCCGGCAAGCGGTCCCGGCATCAGCCGGTCGACCAGCATGGGGACCGCGGCCTCCGCACCGCCGCGCGGGGTGCGCACCCCGTAGGCCAGGGCGGCGATGCCCAGCAGCCCGAACAGGCCGAGCACCGCCGTCCACAGCGGCAGGGCGGAGGAGACCCGGCGCAGCACACCGGTGCCGGAGGCCGCGAAACCCGCGGTGAGCACGTGCGGGTACATCAGCAGGGCCAGTGCCGAGCCGAGCGCGAGGGTGGCGAAGGCCGACTGCTGCCCCGGGGCGAGGACGAGCGGGGCGCCCTCCGCACCCCGCTCGGTGAGGGTGCGTCCGGCCGCGTCGAACATGGCGCCGGGACCGCCCAGGTGGTCCAGGACGAGCCAGAAGGTGGCCAGGACCGAGCCGAAGACGGCCACGCCCTTGAGGGCGGAGATCACGGTGGGCGCTCTCAGGCCGTGCCGGTAGGTGGCCACCGCCAGCCCCGCGAACAGTGCGGCCATCGCCAGGTCCCCGGTGACCGCGTCCGGGTACAGGCCGCCCGCGGTGAGCACCGCGCGGATCCCCAGCAGTTGGAGGGCCAGGTAGGGCATGGTCGCGAGGATGCCGGTGAGGGCGACCGCCAGGGCCAGCGGCGGCGAACCGTAGCGCCCGCGGACGAAGTCGGCGACGGTGACGTAACCGTGGCGGCGGGCCACGGACCACAGCCGGGGCAGCAGGACGAACGCCAGCGGGCAGACGATCACGGTGTAGGGGAGCGCGAAGAAGGCGGTGGCCCCGTTGCCGTAGGCCAGTCCGGGCACGGCGGTGAAGGTGTAGGCGGTGAAGACCGTGCCGCCCAGCAGCAGCCAGGTCCACACGGTGCCCAGGCTCCGGTCCGCCAGTGCCCAGCCCTCCAGCGACGGCAGGCGGTCGCCGGCGTGGAGGCGGCGGGCGGTGGCTGCCAGGAGCGACGCTCCGCCGATGACGGCGAGGAACGCCGTGGCCATGGCGCCGTCGGCCATCGATCACCGTCCTTGGGGTGCGCGGGTCCCTCGCTCGCCGGTTGCCCGGCCTGTTTCTTCCATCGACAGGGAGACCAGGGAAAAGGGAAATCCGCCGTAAACCCGTTGTCAACCCGATCGCGGTGACCGGCAACTCTTGCACAGACCACAGGAGCCGGCCGACCCCGCGGCCCGTGGCCTCGTACCGCTGTCCACCGGGGCGACCAGTCAGGCAAGGAGCCGCCATGCCATCACCCGCCGTGCCGACCGAACCGAAGACCGGGTCGGGGATCGGACCAAGATCGATCCTGCTGTGGACCGCCGTCGCCCTTCTCGGCGCGGTCGGCTGGGGCATGATGGCCCTGGCCCGGGGCGAGGAGATCTCCGCGATCTGGCTGGTGGTCGCCGCTCTGGGCTCGTACGCCATCGCCTACCGCTTCTACTCCCGCTTCATCGCCCGGCGCGTCCTCCAGCCCGACGACAGCCGTGCCACCCCGGCCGAGCGGCTGGAGGACGGCGTCGACTACCACCCCACCGACCGCCGTGTGCTGTTCGGCCACCACTTCGCCGCCATCGCGGGAGCCGGGCCGCTGGTCGGCCCGGTGCTGGCGGCCCAGATGGGTTATCTGCCGAGCACCATCTGGATCGTCGTCGGCGTGATCTTCGCCGGGGCGGTCCAGGACATGGTGGTGCTGTTCCTCTCCATGCGCCGGGACGGCAAGAGCCTGGGCCAGATGGCGCGCGACGAGATCGGCAAGGTGGGCGGCGCCGCGGCGCTCATAGGCGTCTTCGCCATCATGATCATCCTGCTGAGCGTGCTCGCGCTGGTCGTGGTCAACGCCCTGGCCCACTCCCCGTGGGGCACCTTCTCGGTCGCCATGACCATCCCCATCGCCCTGTTCATGGGTTTCTACCTGCGCTACCTGCGGCCGGGCCGGGTCGTGGAGACCAGCGCCATCGGAGTGGCCCTGCTGCTGCTGGCGATCCTCGGCGGCGGCTGGATCCAGGACTCGTCGCTGGCCGACACCTTCACCTGGAGCCCCACGACCCTGGTGTTCTGCCTGATCGCCTACGGCTTCGTCGCCTCGGTGCTGCCGGTGTGGATGCTGCTGGCACCCCGTGACTACCTGTCCACCTTCATGAAGGTGGGCACCATCGTGCTGCTGGCGGTCGGCGTGCTGGTCGCCGCGCCGACGCTGAAGACCGACGCGGTGACCCCCTTCGCCTCCTCGGGCGAAGGCCCGGTCTTCGCCGGTTCGCTGTTCCCCTTCCTGTTCATCACCATCGCCTGCGGCGCCCTCTCCGGCTTCCACGCCCTGGTGGCCTCCGGCACCACGCCGAAGCTGATCCAGAAGGAGTCGCAGGTCCGGATGATCGGCTACGGCTCCATGCTGATGGAGTCCTTCGTGGCCGTCATGGCACTGGTCGCCGCCTGCGTCATCGACCCCGGCCTGTACTACGCGATGAACGCCCCGGCGGGCATGCTGGGCACCACCGTGGAGAGCGCCTCCCAGGCGGTGGCGAACCTGGGCTTCAGCATCACCCCCGACCAGCTGGCCGCGGCGGCCAAGGCGGTCGAGGAGGAGACCCTGATCGCGCGCACCGGCGGCGCGCCCACCCTGGCCGTCGGTATGGCGGAGATCTTCTCCCAGGTGTTCGGCGGCGCCGGGATGAAGGCGTTCTGGTACCACTTCGCGATCATGTTCGAGGCGCTGTTCATCCTCACCACGGTGGACGCGGGCACCCGGGTCGGCCGCTTCATGCTCCAGGACATGCTGGGCAACGTCTGGAAGCCCATCGGCCGGGTCACCTGGAAGCCGGGCATCTGGATCACCAGCGCCCTCGTCGTCGGCGCCTGGGGCTACTTCCTCTACGTCGGTGTCACCGACCCGCTCGGCGGGATCAACCAGCTCTTCCCGCTGTTCGGCATCGCCAACCAGCTGCTCGCCGCGATCGCCCTCACCCTCGCCACCACCCTGCTGATCAAGGCAGGGAAACTGCGCTGGGCCTGGGTGACCGGCGTGCCGCTGGCGTGGGACGTGGCGGTCACCTTCACCGCGGGCTGGCAGAAGATCTTCTCCGACGACCCGAAGGTGGGCTTCTTCGCCAACCGCGAGCGCTTCTCCGAGGCCATCGACGCCGGCCAGGTACTGGCTCCGGCCAAGAACATGGACGAGATGCACACGGTGGTGCTCAACCAGACCGTCGACGGCGTGATCATGGCCCTGTTCCTGGTGCTGGTCGCCACGGTGATCGTCAACGCGGCCGTGGTGTGCGTACGCGCCGTGCGGTCCGCGGAACCGCTGCCGACCACCGAGGCGCCCTACGTCGAGTCCCGGATCGAGGTCCCGGCGTCGTGGTCGTCGGACAGGGCGAAGGAGGGGGAGAAGGAGCCGGTGGGAGCGGGCGAGCGATGACGGGCGCACTGCTCGACAGGGCGGCCCGGCTGCTGCGGGGAGTCCGCTGGTACCTGCGCGAGTTCTCCGGCGAGGCGGACTACGAGCGCTTCCGCCTCCGGCACCTGCGCGAGCACCCGGGCGAGCCGGTCCCCTCCTGGCGCGACTACGAACGGCAGCGCGCCCGGCACCGGGAGGAGCACCCGCAGAGCCGCTGCTGCTGACCTCCGCGCCGCCCCCGGCCGCGCGGCAGGGGGCGGCGCGGCGCCCGCCCGGATACTGGTCCGTACGGCCCCTCCCGCACCGGGCGGGAGGGGCCGTACGGCCAGGAGGTGGTGCGGTGTCGTGGCGTACGGCGGCGAAGTCGCTCACCCCCGCGCAGCGGCGGGCGGTCATGGCGTCCGATCCCGCGACGGGGGAGCTGGCGGGGAGTGCGGCGACGGGTGCCGCCCTGCGGGACAGGGGCCTGGCCGTGGCGTACGGCCGGGCGGGCAGGTACTACCTGACCGAGGCGGGGCGGGCGGTGCGCGAGGAGTTGCGCGAGGAGTCCCGTGGGCCGGAGCCGGGTGTTCCGGAGCCGGCCCCCGGCCGGGCCGGGGCGGCGGCTGCGCCTCCGGAGCCCGCTCCGGCCGGGCCGGCCGGGCCGGAGGTTCCCCCCCAGGGTGCCGTC
>NZ_JBKJFM010000072.1:0-29098 GCF_046614825.1 Streptomyces nanhaiensis | reverse complement strand
CGCGGAACCCTCCGCCCCGGCGTCCTCCCCGGTGGTGTTCGCGCCTCCCGCCCAGGCCGCGCCCGCGGCCGACCCGGGAGTCCCCGCACCCGCCGTCAAGGCCGCGGCCAAGGCGGCCGCCGCGGCGGTGGCGTCCGTCTCCGCGGCCCCCGGCAAGGCGGCCGCCCCCGGCAGGGACGCCGCCGGGGACGGGACGCCGGAGGAGCGGCGCAGGCTGGGCCGGCGGTCCGCCCGGTGACCCGCCCCACACCCCTTACACCCCGTACGCCGCCCCGGCCGGCGGGTACACCGGCCGGGGCGCGGTGAGCGCGGCCCGCGCCCCGGCGCCCGGCCGCCCAGGGACCGGTCTAGGGCCTCCGGGCCCAGGAGAAGGTGACGCACAGCCGCCGGTCGCCGAACCAGCCCCCCAGCCAGTCGCCCAGATCCACGCAGAACTCCGGCCGGTTCCGGCCGGGGCGCGAGGCGCCGGGCGTCATCCTCTCCCGGAAGACCGCGGAGGACTTCGGGTTCTCCTCGCACCGCCACACGCCGTGCGGGCAGTAGTCGCTGATGGTGTGGTAAAGCGGTTTCCGCTCCTCGATCCAGTCCAGCATGCGCCGCATGTACTCGGCGTTGTCGCCCCTGCGGAACAGCCCCCATTCGGGGTAGGAGATCTGTTTTCCGCGTGCGGCGGCGAAATCCACCTGGTGCCGCAGTCCGTAGGGCTGGTTCACCTGGTCGTCGAACGTCTCGCCGGGCGGTTGGTCGTAGGAGTCCATTCCGATGATGTCGACCACGTCGTCGCCCGGATAGCACTCGGTCCAGCCGATGGCGTCCTTTCCCCGGCTGGGCGCGAAATCGAAGCGGAACCGCTGCCCGTCCACCGACCGCATGGCGGTGACGATGCGTCTCCAGTACGCCTTCCACGCCTGCGGGTCCGGAGCACAGCGGTGGGTGTAGGTGGTGCCGTTCATCTCCCAGCCCAGCACGATCACCGTGTCGGGCACCCCGGCGGAGACCAGATGCCCGGCCAGGGTGCGGAAGTGGTGGTCGAAGCGGCCCCTGGCGCCCTGGGCGAGCAGCTCGCGCACCTCGTGGTCGGGGACGCCTGCCTCGTTGCGCGCCTGCATCGGCACGTTGAGCACGAACAGCCGGTCGGGGTCGGCGCGCCGCCACTCGGCCCAGGGGCGCAGGAAGTGCGGGTCGCTCTCGATGCGCTCCCAGGTGTCGCCCGGCAGATAGGTGTGGCCCACCCGCAGGTCCGCGCCGCCGAGCCACTCCCGCAGCTCCGCGATCCGCCGCACCCCGTCCGAGCCCGACCCGAGGAAGGCGCCGACGGCGGGGGAGGAGGAGGCGGGCGGACGGGGTCCGGGGCGGTCGTCCCCGAAGGTGCCGGTGGCCACGGCGCCGCCCGCGACGAGCGCTCCGGCGACGACGGCCCCGGCGCACGCGGCCGTCAGTCTGCGTCGCCGGGCGGGCGCCGCGGGCTTCCGGTGCCGACCGGTTCCTCCCGGTCGGTGGTGTCGATGGGGCATCGTGCCTCCTTGCTGCGTCGCCAGAACGGCCTGCTCGTTCTCCCCGGCCCTGCGCGTCTTTTCCGAGACACTAATCGGAGAATCTCTCAAATGAGCCGCAGGGTTGCTTTCTGATAACCCGTTCGCTGTTTTCGTCGCTCGCTCGGCCCAGCACCGGAAGGAATTCTGGGGCGCCGACGACGCCGAGGATCCCGTACCCGGTAAGACCTTCGGCAGAACGCCGGAGAGGACCGGAGAAGGCCGGGGAGGTCCGCGGAACACCGGAGAAGTCCGGAGAACGCCATAGAACGCCATAGAACTCCAGAGAAAAACGCCGGGAAAAACCCCGAGGAACACCGAGGACTGCGCACCATGTCGCCACCGCTCGACACCGAGGTACCCGTACTGCTGCTGAGACTCGACCGGAACCCCTTCCACCACGGCACCCTGGGGGCCATCAGGTCCCTGGGTCGCGCGGGTGTCGAGGTCCATGCCGTCGTGGAGTCGCCGCACTGCCCCATCGGCCGCTCCCGCTACCTGCGGCAGGGGCACCACCTGCCGGCGGACGGGGTCCGCGGCACCCACCGGACGGGGGAGACGGTCGACGCCGGCGGTGCGTCGGACGACCGGCTGGAGCGGATGCTCCGTCAGATCTCCGACCGCATCGGACGGCCCGCCGTCCTGATCCCCATGGACGACATGGGCGCCATCGCCGCGGCCCGGCTCGCCGGCCGGCTCACCGGGCGCTTCCTGCTGCCGGAACAGCCGCCCGAACTGCCGCAGCAGGTGGCCGACAAGGCCCGGCTGGCGGCCATGTGCGGGGAACTGGGCATCCCGCACCCGCCGACCGTGAGCCCGCGCAGCGCCGGCGAGGCCGCCGCCGCGGCCCGGGAACTGGGCCTGCCCCTGATCGCCAAGTGGAGCCGCCCCTGGCTGCTGCCCCAGGGCGGAACACTGCGCAGTACCACCGTGGTCACCACGGAGGACCAGGCGCGCGCCCTGTACCGGCGCAGCGGCGAGGCCGGCAGCCGGCTGCTGCTCCAGCGGCTGGTGCCCGGCGGCCGGGACACCGACTGGTTCTTCCACGGCTGCTTCACCGGCGGCGCGGTCCGCCTGGCGGGAGGGGCCGGGCGCAAGGAGCGCTCCTGGCCGGTGGGCGCCGGCCTCACGGCGATCGGCCGCTGGCTGCCGAACCCCGAAGTCGAGCGGGCGGCACGGCTGCTGGCCGAGCACCTGGACTACCGGGGCATCCTCGACCTGGACTTCCGCTTCGACTCCGCCACCGGCGCCTGTCAGCTGCTGGACTTCAACCCCCGTCCCGGCGCGCAGTTCCGGCTGTTCACCGACCGCTCGGGGCTGGACGTCGTACGGGCCCTGCACCTGGACCTCACCGGCCGTACCGCCGCTCCGGCCGACCCCGTACCGGGCCGTGTCTTCGTCGCCGAGAACTACGCCCTGCTGTCCTCGCTGGCGGCACTGCCCTCCGAGGGCCTGCCGCTCACCTCCGCCCGGCGCGGCCGCGGGTCCGCCGGGGGCGAGGGGGGCGCGGGGAAGGAGCCGCGGGAGACGGAGACCGCCTGGTTCGCCGCGGACGACCCGGCGCCCTTCTTCACCATGGCCGCGGCCTGGCTCGGGCAGGGCGGGCGCAAGGCCGCGGTGCGCCTGGGACTGCGTCTGCTGCGCCGGGGACGTCCGGCCGTCCCCGGGCCGGCGCCGGAAGGCCCGGACGGCCGGAGCGGCAGGAGCGGCCGGGCCGCCGGAGCCCCGGCACCCCTCGGCGCGCCCCGGACTCCGGCCGACCTGCGCGCCACCGAACACCCCACGGCATGACAACCCCACGACGAGAGAACGGTGACCGACCATGTACGACCTGGTAGTGGTGGGCGCGGGCCCCTACGGACTGTCGATCGCGTCCCACGCGGCGGCGGCCGGGATCGGGGTGCGCGTCCTCGGCCGCCCGATGGCCTCCTGGCGGGACCACATGCCCGAGGGGATGTTCCTCAAGTCCGAGCCCTGGTCCTCGAACCTGTCCGACCCCTCCGGCGAGCACACCCTGGCCGCCTACTGCGCTTCCCGCGGGCTGCGCGCCGAGCACGGCACCCCGCTGCCGATCGGCGTCTTCACCGAGTACGGGCTGTGGTTCGGGCGCTCGGCCGTGCCGTCGGTCGAGGAGGAGACGGTCGTCTCCGTGCGCCCCCGCACGGAGGGCTTCCTGGTGGAGACGGAGGGAGGCGAGACGATCCTGACGCGGACGGTGGCCCTGGCGGTCGGTGTGATGCCGTTCGTCCACCGCCCCGAGCCGCTGCGGGCCCTGCCCCGCGAACTCGTCACGCACAGCAGCCACCACCGGGACCTGTCGCGCTTCCGCGGCCTGGACGTCACGGTGATCGGCGCCGGGCAGGCCGCCCTGGAGACCGCCGCGCTGCTGGCCGAGTGCGGTGCGCACCCCCGGGTGGTGGCCCGCGCCGGCAGCGTCGCCTGGAACACCCCGCCCCAGCCCCTGGAGCGCTCCGCGCTGCGTTCCCTGGTCGACCCGCACTGCGGGCTGGGCACGGGCTGGCCGAGCTGGGTGTGGTCCGAGACCCCCTGGGTGGTCCGCCGCCTGCCCGGCGCGCTGCGGACGCGGATCGTGGACCGGGCGCTGGGCCCGGCCGGGGCCTGGTGGCTGCGCGACCGCGTGGAGAGCCGGATCCCGGTGCTGCTCGGCCAGCGGCTGCGGGCGGCGGTCCCGGCCGGCGGGGGAGTGCGGCTGAGCCTGGAGACGGCCGAGGGGGCGGCCACGACCCTGGAGACCGACCACGTGGTGGCCGCCACCGGCTTCGTCCCGGACATCGGGCGGCTGGGCCTGCTGGACCCGTACGTGCGCAACCGCCTGCGGCTGGCGGGGACCGGCCGGGCGCCCGAGGTGGACGGCCGGTTCGAGTCCTCGGTGCCGGGCCTGTTCTTCGCCGGGCTGCTGACGGCGCCGTCCTTCGGCCCCTCCATGCGGTTCGTCTACGGGGCCGGTTTCACGGCGGAGCGGCTGGTGCGCGGGGTCCGGCGCCGGCTGGGCGGGCGACGCGGCGCCCCGGTGCCCGGGAGCCGGCGCTCGGCCGGCTCCCGGGCCACGGCGACCCTGGGCTGAGCCGTGCGTTCCCGGGCCCGCGCCGCCGCGGGCCCGGGAACGCACGCCGCGGCCGGCCGGCGGTCCGCCCGGTTGCGGGAATCCGTTGGTGGCGTCCGACGTCTTGACGCTGTCTGTCATGCACCCCACGATCTATGGGAGCGCTCCCAGGCGTTGTGGGGCGCGTCTCGCCATGCCGTCGCGTCGCCCCGTCCGTTTTCCCCACGCCGGAAGGACCGAACTGTGACACCTCAACCGCCCCCCCAGCCCCCGGCGGCGGGCCGCCCGCGCCGCGGCAGGCGCCGCGTACTGGGCGCCGTGGCCGCCGCCGGACTGCTGGCCGGCGCCCTGACCGCCCCCGTCCTCGCGGCCGAGTCCGCCGACGGCCCCGAACTGATCACCAACGGCGACTTCTCCAACGGCACCACCGGCTGGTGGTGGACGGAGAACAGCCCCGGCGAGGTCGTGGACGGCCGGCTGTGCGCCGAGGTGCCCGCCGGCACGGAGAACCCCTGGGACGCCATCGTCGGGCAGAACGACATCCCGCTCACCGCGGGCGAGGGCTACGAGCTGAGCTTCACCGCCAGCGCCAGCGAGCCGATCACCGTCCGCACCAACGTGCAGATGGCCACCGAGCCCTGGACCACCGAGCACGCCTCGGCCGACCAGATCGGCGCGGAGGCGAAGACCTTCAGCCACGTCTTCACCGCGAACGCCGACCACGAGGCCGCCCAGCTCGCCTTCCAGATCGGCGGCAGCGAGCAGGCGTACACCTTCTGCCTGGACGACGTCTCGCTCACCGGCGGCGCCGAGCCGCCCGTCTACGAGCCCGACACCGGCTCACCGGTGCGCGTCAACCAGGTCGGCTACCTCACCGAAGGGCCCAAGAACGGCACCTTCGTCACCGACAAGACCTCGGCCCTGACCTGGACGCTCAAGGACGCCGGCGGCACCGAGAAGGCGTCCGGCACCACCACCCCCAAGGGCGTCGACCCGACCTCCCGCCAGAACGTCCACACCTTCGACTTCGGCGACTTCGACGAGGCGGGCGAGGGCTACACCGTCACCATCGACGGCGAGACCAGCGAGCCCTTCGACATCGGCGACGACCTGTACTCCTCGCTGCGCTCGGACGCGCTCGCGTACTTCTACCACAACCGCAGCGGCATCGAGATCGACGCCGACCTGGTGGGCGAGGAGTACGCCCGCCCCGCCGGGCACGTCGGCGCCGCGCCCAACCAGGGCGACACCGAGGTCCCGTGCCAGGAGGGCCTGTGCGACTACACCCTCGACGTCTCCGGCGGCTGGTACGACGCCGGTGACCACGGCAAGTACGTCGTCAACGGCGGCATCTCCGTCGCCCAGGTGATGTCCAACTACGAGCGCACCCTCACCGCCGAGGGCGCCGACGGCGCCGAGCTCGGCGACGGGAAGCTCCGCGTCCCCGAGCGCGGCAACGGCGTCCCGGACGTGCTGGACGAGGCCCGCTGGCAGATGGACTTCATGATGCGGATGATGGTGCCCGAGGGCGAGGAGCTCGCCGGCATGGCGCACCACAAGATCCACGACCGGCAGTGGACCGGGCTGCCGCTGCTGCCGCACCAGGACCCGCAGCCGCGCGAGCTGCACGCGCCGTCCACCGCCGCCACCCTCAACGTGGCCGCCTCCGCGGCCCAGTGCGCCCGCCTGTTCGAGGAGTACGACGCGGACTTCGCCGCGAAGTGCCTGGACGCCGCCGAGACCGCCTGGGCCGCCGCCAAGGCGCACCCGGACGTGCTCGCCGACCCCAACGACGGCACCGGCGGCGGCGCCTACAGCGACAACGACGTGAGCGACGAGTTCTACTGGGCCGCGGCCGAGCTGTTCGTCACCACCGGTGAGGACACCTACCGCCAGGCGGTCCTGAACTCCCCGCTGCACGGCGACACCGACGCCGTCTTCCCGCGCGGCGGCATGTCCTGGGGCGCCACCGCCGGCCTGGGCGCGCTCAGTCTGGCCACCGTGCCCAACGACCTGACCGACGCCCAGCTCAGGGGCGTGCGCGCCATGGTCACCGAGGCCGCCGACGGCTACGCCGCCGACTCCCGCGGCGCCGCCTACGGCGTGCCCTACGCCCCGCAGGACAACCACTACGTGTGGGGCTCCAACAGCCAGGTCCTCAACAACATGGTGGTCCTGGCCACCGCGCACGACCTGACCGGCGAGGCCGCCTACCGCGACGCGGTGCTGCGCGGCATGGACTACCTGCTGGGCCGCAACCCGCTCAACCAGTCCTACGTCACCGGCTACGGCGAGCGCGACTCGCGCAACCAGCACCACCGGTTCTGGGCCAACCAGCTCGACTCCGACCTGCCCAACCCGGCGCCCGGCTCCGTCGCGGGCGGCCCGAACGTCGAGATCCAGGACCCGATCGCCCAGGACAAGCTCCAGGGCTGCGCCCCGGCGATGTGCTACATCGACCACATCGAGTCCTGGGCCACCAACGAGATCACCATCAACTGGAACGCCCCGCTGGCCTGGATCGCCTCCTACCTCGACGACCTCGGCCAGGGCGGCGGCAACGGTGAGGACCCGGGCGGTGAGGACCCGGACGAGACGCCCACCTGCGAGGTGACCTACTCCTCCAACCGGTGGAACAGCGGCTTCAGCACCAACGTGACGGTGAAGAACACCGGCACCGCCACGCTCAGCGGCTGGGAGCTGACCTGGGCCTTCGCCGACGACCAGAAGATCACCCAGGCGTGGAACGCCCAGGTCGTCCAGACCGGGCGGAACGTCGTCGCCAAGCCCGCGCAGTGGAACACCACCATCCCGATGAACGGCTCCGTGAACTTCGGTTTCAACGGAACCTCCGGCGGCCAGGCGGCCGACCCGGACGCCGTCTCCCTGAACGGGAAGGCGTGCACGGTCAAGTGACCTGACGCACCTCGACCGCGCGCCACCCGACCGGAGGGCCGGGGCGCCCCGCACCGGGGCGTCCCGGCCCTCCGCCGTCAGTCCGGCCGTGACCCGTCGCCGCCGCTCGCCGGGGAGCCGATGACGACGGTGGCGCACAACTCCTCGCAGACGGCCGTCCGCGGCACCAGCCCGGCCCGGGCGACCGCCTCCGCCGTCCGCGGCGCCTGGTGCCCGCCCGTCTCCACCAGCAGATGCCCGTCCGGCGCCAGCCACCGCGGCGCCTCCTCGATCACCCGCCGCTGTACGCCGAGCCCGTCCGGTCCGCCGTCGAGCGCCGACGGCGGTTCGTGCTCGCGGGCCTCCGCAGGCAGCAGCCCCATCTCGCCGGTGGGGACGTAGGGCGCGTTGGCGACCAGCACGTCGACGCGGCCGCGCAGGGCGGCGGGCAGCGGGGCGTACAGATCGCCCTCGTAAACCCGGCCCCCGGCGGAGGCGACGTTGCGGCGCGCGCAGCGTGCCGCGGCCGGATCGATGTCGGAGGCGTACAGCTCCACCTCCGCCGCGGCCGCCGCCACCGCGGCGCCCACCGCACCCGAACCGCAGCACAGATCGAGTACGACGGTGCCGCGCCGGCGCCCGGCGAGCTCCGCGGCCCGCCGGGCGAGGAACCCGGTACGGCGGCGTGGCACGAAGACCCCCGGCTCCACGGCGATGCGCAGACCGCAGAACTCCGCCCAGCCCAGGACGTGTTCGAGCGGCAGACCGCCGGTCCGGCGCTCCACCATGGCGGCGAGCTCACCGGGGGTACGGGCGGTGGACAGCATCAACCGCGCCTCGTCCTCGGCGAAGACGCAGCCGGCGGCCCGGAGCCGGGCGGCGACGGCGGACAGGGCGGAAGGCCCTGGAGGAGCGGAGGGAGCGGAGGAGGAGGAAGGGTGGGGCATGAGGGCCTTTCGGGATGCCGAAGGGCGCTCTCGCGGTCACCCGCGCCGGTAGACCGGCGCCTGTGAGGGACCGCGGGACGAGAGAGCCCTGCCTGACCTGGCGTCGACCGGTCTCACCTCCTCGCGTCGCACTGTGTGGCGGAGCGGCAACACTACAGCACCGCGGCCGGCCGTCCGGCGGAGCCGGACGCCCGTCGGCCCTCGCGGGCTCCCGGAGGCCGGCCGCGTGGACGCCGTCCGCCCGGGTGGCCCTCCCGCGCCCCCGCCGCGGGTGGAGCGGCGGGTCGGCGGGGGAGGTTCGGGGTAGCGGTGGGATCGGGCGCGCCACCCAGGCGGGCCGAGAGATCCCCGACCACAGGAGAGGCTGCGAGGACGTGTCACAGAAGGTGCGGGCGGTCATCGCCCGGCGGAAGAACGAGCCGGTCACCGTCGAGACGGTCGTGGTGCCCGATCCCGGCCCCGGCGAGGCGGTGGTGAAGGTGCAGGCGTGCGGGGTGTGCCACACCGACCTGCACTACCGTCAGGGCGGCATCTCCGACGACTTCCCGTTCATGCTGGGGCACGAGGCCGCGGGCGTGGTGGAGTCGGTCGGCGAGGGCGTGACCGAGGTGGGACCCGGCGACTTCGTGATCCTGAACTGGCGGGCGGTGTGCGGACAGTGCCGCGCCTGCCGCCGCGGGCGGCCCTGGTACTGCTTCGCCACCCACAACGCCGCGCAGCGGATGACGCTGGAGGACGGCACCGAGCTGTCCGCGGCGCTGGGCATCGGGGCGTTCGCGGACAGGACCCTGGTCCACGCCGGGCAGTGCACCAAGGTCGACCCGGCCGCGTCGCCGGCCGTCGCCGGCCTGCTGGGCTGCGGTGTGATGGCCGGCCTCGGCGCCGCGCTGAACACCGGGAACGTCCAGCGCGGCGACAGCGTTGCCGTCATCGGCTGCGGCGGGGTGGGCGGAGCGGCGGTGATGGGCGCCAACCTGGCCGGAGCCTCGCGGGTCATCGCCGTCGACATCGACGGCCGCAAGCTGGCCACCGCCCGGAAGCTGGGCGCCACCCACACCGTCGACTCCCGCGAGAACGACCCGGTGGAGGCGGTGCGGGAGCTGACCGGAGGGTTCGGCGCGGACGTGGTCATCGACGCCGTCGGCGTCCCCGAGACCTACCGGCAGGCCTTCTATGCCCGGGACCTGGCCGGGACGGTGGTGCTGGTGGGGGTGCCCACCCCCGAGATGAGGCTGGAGCTGCCGCTGCTGGACGTCTTCGGCCGGGGCGGGGCGCTGAAGTCGTCCTGGTACGGCGACTGCCTGCCCTCCCGCGACTTCCCCATGCTCATCGACCTCTACCTCCAGGGCCGGCTGGACCTGGACGCGTTCGTCAGCGAGACCATCGCGCTGGACGGCGTGGAGGAGGCGTTCGACCGTATGGAGGCCGGCGACGTGCTGCGTTCGGTGGTGGTCCTGTGAGCACCGTCCGCGTCGGCCGTCTGACCACCTCCGGCACCTTCTCCCTGGACGGCGGCACCTGGGAGGTGGACAACAACGTCTGGATCGTCGGCGACGAGGACGAGGCGCTGGTCGTCGACGCCGCCCACGACGCCGACGCCATCGCCCGCGCGCTGGACGGGCGGCGGCTGACCGCCATCGTGTGCACCCACGCCCACGACGACCACATCGGCGCCGCCCCGGCCCTGGCCGAGGCCACCGGCGCGCCCGTCCTCCTCCACCCCGACGACCGGCCGCTGTGGGACCTGACCCACCCCGGCCGCGCGCCGGACGGGGAACTGGCCGACGGGCAGACGCTCACCGTCGCCGGGACCGGGCTGACGGTGCTGCACACCCCCGGTCACGCGCCCGGCGCGGTCTGCCTGTACGCCCCGGAGCTGGGCACGGTCTTCACCGGCGACACCCTCTTCGCAGGCGGCCCCGGAGCCACGGGGCGGTCCTTCTCGCACTTCCCGACCATCATCGGCTCCATCCGCGACAGGCTGCTCACCCTCCCGCCGGAGACGGTGGTGCGCACCGGCCACGGCGAGTCCACCACCATCGGCGCCGAGGCGCCCCACCTCCAGGAGTGGATCGACCGGGGGCACTGAGCCCGCGCCGCCGCGGGCCGGGGCGGTACGGCGGGCAGGGACGGCCCGGCGGGTCAGGTGCGGGTGACGCGGGCGACCAGGTCGAGCCAGCCGGCCTCCATGCGCTCCAGCGGCATGCCGCGCCGCCGGGTGAGGTGGTGCAGGAGCGCGACGTCCAGGTGGCCGGCGAGGGTGTGGGCGAGCAGTTCGGCGTCGCCGCCGACGTCCGCCTCGCGCAGCAGCGCGGTGAGGTGGGTGAGGACCAAGCGGCGGGGCGGGGGCTCGAAGCGCCTGCACGCCTCCGGCTCGGCGGCCAGCAGCAGGGCGCGGTGGGCGGCCAGGTGCCTGAGCGTGGCGATCCCGAACTCCTCCAGCCGCCGTACGGGGGGCGCCCCGGGGCCCAGCGGCGGGGGGCCGGTGAGGAAGGACTCCTGGTAGAGGCGCTCGGAGTGGTCCAGGAGGGCCATGAGCAGACCGCCCCGGTCGCCGAAGCGCCGGAAGACCGTCCCCTTGCCGACCGAGGCGGCCGCCGCGACCGCCTCCATGGTCAGGTGCTCCGGGCCGCGCTCGGCCACCAGCCGGGCGGCGGCCTCCAGCAGACGCGTCCGGTTGCGGGCCGCGTCCGCGCGCATGGGGGGCGTCTGGCCGGCCAGCGGCAGCAGTGGCTGCCCGGCGGCCTGCTCGGCCGTCTGCCCGGGGTGGCCTTGTTCGTCGTCGGGCGGCGCGGTTGGGGTCACGGACCTCAGCGTACCTCCGGGGGAAGAAAATGGACCACGGTCCGGTTAGCGTGCTAGAAAGTATGCGGACCACGGTCCGTTTGCCGCCCCACTCCTTCCCGACTCCCAGGAGACGTCATGTCCGTCCGTATCCTCGCCCTCGTCGGCAGCCTCCGCTCCGGCTCGCACAACCGCCAGCTCGCCGAGGCCGCCGTGAAGCACGCCCCCGACGGCGTCGAGATCGTCCTCCACGAGGGCCTGGGCGACCTGCCCTTCTACAACGAGGACGTCGACGTCGAGGGCTCCGTGCCCGCCGAGGCCGTGCGGCTGCGCGAGGTGGCCGGCGGAGCCGACGCCTTCCTGCTGTTCTCGCCCGAGTACAACGGCACCATCCCGGCCGTGCTGAAGAACGCGATCGACTGGCTCTCCCGCCCCTACGGCGCCGGTGCCCTGTCCGGCAAGCCGGTGGCCGTCGTCGGCACCGCCTTCGGGCAGTACGGCGGCGTCTGGGCGCAGGACGAGGCCCGCAAGGCCGCGGGCATCGCGGGCGCCACCGTCCTGGAGGACGTGAAGCTCTCCATCCCCAACTCGGTCGTGCGCTTCGCCGAGGCCCACCCGGCCGACGACGCCGAGGTCACCGGACAGCTCGCCGAGGTCCTCGCCAAGGTCTCGGCCGCCGCCGCGCCGTCCGCCGCCTGACCGGGCCGCGCCGACCGGACCGCGGCGGCGCGGCCGGCGCGCGAGGGGGTCCTCCGGATCCGGAGGGCCCCCTCGCGCGCTTCCCCGGGGGTCAGCGGATCCGGTAGTTCCGCATCATCTCGTGATCCTCGTGCTCGAGGATGTGGCAGTGCCAGACGTAGAGACCGCGCCTGTCGAAGAGCGCCTTGATCCGGGTGACCTGGCCGGGCGGGGCCGGCACGGTGTCCTTCGGGCCCCGCTCGGTGGCGTCCGGCTGCTGCGGCTGCCCGACCGCGATGTTGGACAGCGCCCCGGTCCGCGGGTCCTGGTCGGCGGTGAACGGCGCCCGGTCCAGCACCTGGAACCGCACCAGGTGCAGATGGATCGGATGGGTGTCGGGCGTGGTGTTGAAGATCTCCCAGACCTCGGCGGTGTGCAGTCCGGGATCCTCGGTGACCGGGTCGGACCACTCCAGCGCGCCCCGCTCGACGGTGCCCAGCAGCGGCTTCATCCTGCCGAACTCGTCGGTGCCCTCGAACAGCAGCAGCCGGCGGGTCCGGGCCGGGGGCCTGGGGATGCGGAAGGGGCCGCGGCGCAGCGTCCGCGGCAGCCGGGGTTCGGGGACCCGCTCGTCGCGGGCCCGGTTCACCCGGAACCGCATCACCTGGTCGGCGGGCGGGGCCACGGGGTCGCCGTCGGGGAAGGGCGTGGGCGCGTCGTTGGTGAGGGTGTGGGCCTGGCCCTCCAGGCCCCGGAAGTCGACGACCAGGTCCACCCGCTCGCCGGGGGCGAGCACCAGCGGTCCGTCCAGCGGGTGCGGCCGGTGCAGGAAGCCGAGTTCGGTTCCGATCAGGGTGACGGGGAACGGCCACCGCCCGCCGGCCGACAGCCGGTAGAAGCGCGAGTTCGACCCGTTGAGCAGCCGCAGCCGGTACTGGCGCGGCTCCACGTCCAGGTACGGCCACGCCTTGCCGTTGACCAGGATGACCTGCCCGAAGAACTCGGGCTGCACCGACGGGCCGCCCGGCCAGTCGGGCGAGTCGGCGGGGACGTCCGGGTAGGCCAGCCGCCCGTCGGGGTGGAACATGCGGTCCTGGATCACCAGTTCCAGCTCGTACGGCCCGCTGGGCAGGCGGTGGTGCTCGATGAGCGAGAGCTCGTGCGGGTCGCGCAGGAGGTAGAAGCCGGCCAGCCCGGCGTAGACGTTGAGCCGGGTGATGCCGAGGGTGTGGTCGTGGTACCAGAGGGTGGCGGCCTCCTGGCTGTTGTCGTAGTGGAACCGTGTGCCGTCGAAGCGCGGCCCGACGGCACCGCCGGGTGTGTACCACGCGTCGGGGTGGCCGTCGCTGTCCGGCTCGGTGTGCCCGCCGTGCAGGTGCACCACGGCCGGCACGCCGTCGCGTTCGATGGTGTGGCCGGTGTGGGCGAAGGCCCAGTGGATCGTGGTGTCCACCGGCAGCAGGTGCCGGTGGGGCAGGCCGTTGATCCAGTGCACCCGTACGGGCCTGTCCCGGTGGGCCACCAGGGTGGGGCCGGGGTAGGACACCGGCGCCGGGCCCGCTGACGACAGGCCGCCACCGTGGCGCCTGCGCACTCCGAACCCCCACACCGGTGTGGTGAGGCCCAGCCCGCCGCCGAGGAGGTCCTGGCGCGTCGGACCCATCACGAGGGTCTGGTCGCCGCCGCCCAGCGCGTCGACGCGTGACGGGCGGGGCAGCGGATCGGCGAACCTGGGGATGGCGGCGGGATCGGCGATCGGCTCGCGGTAGAGCGGGTCATCGACGGGCGGCAGCGCCACGGCCTCCCGCGCGGCGGCGGGCGGCGCCGTGCCGAGCGCGGGGAGGAGCAGCGCGCCTCCGGTCAGCGAACTCGCCTGGATGAAACGTCTTCTGTCCACGGTCTGCCTTTCCCTCGGGATCGCGGATGACTGGGCACCCGTGATCCTCTCCGGGAAAGAAGGGTGGATATACGGACTGTTCGGGTAAAACCCCTGTTTCATCGCGGAGCGGCCGGAAGGGGCGGTGTCCTGCGTGCCGGTACAACCCGGTGAGGGGGCCGGCGCGGACGGCCGGCGGGCCCCGGGCCCGCCGGCGGCGCGGTCAGGACATCTCCTCGACCACCTCCAGGTTCACGAAGCGGGGCTCCTTGCTGCACAGCCCCCTGATCTGCTCGGAGACGCGCTGGGTCTCGGGCAGTTCGCTGTTCCTCATCGCCTCCTCGTAGGAGGGGAACTCGACGATGTCCACGTAGTGCGTGGAGTTCTCGCGGTCCCGCCCGTGCATCTCACGGGAGAGGGTCCGCTTGCCCTCCGTCATCCGCATCCACTGCTCCCAGAGGTCCATCATCTCCTTGTCGTGCGTCGTCTCGTACTCGATGAGCTGTACGAACGTCATGGGACTCCTCCTGCGGCGGTCGCTACCGGGCCTTGGCGTACTCCTCGGCCATGGAGCCGGCGAAGTCGTACAGCACGACCGTCTCGTCGCCGACGACCCAGGCGTCGTGCCCCGGCGGGCAGACGAACACGTCGCCCGGCCCGACCTCGGCCTCCTGGCCGTCGTCCATGCGCAGCCGCATCCGCCCTCGCACCACATAGCCGTTGTGGTGGATCCGGCAGCTGTCCGTTCCGGCGATCGGGCCCACCGACTCCGACCAGCGCCAGCCGGGCTCGAACGTGGCCACGGCGAAGTCCAGCCCGGTGAGGTGGAGGGCTTCGAGGTGGCCACTGGGGAAGTCGCGCCGCTCGTCCGGCTTCTCGGTGGTCTTGACTTCCAGCATGGCTGAACCTCCGTTTCACGCCATATGTCCATGATGCGCCTGTGGGGCGCGACAGGGAACCGGCGGGGAGCGGGGATCGCGGATATCCGGCAGGGCATCCGGAACCCGTACCGGCCGCTGCCGGCGGCGGGGGCCGGGGCCGTGCACGGGAGACCAGGTCAGGGGACCAGCGGGCCGTCCAGGACCCGGAGCCCGGCCGCGCGGTCGCCCTCCCAGGCGATCCGCCCGTCGTCGGCCGGGACGCGTCCCCACAGCATGAGCGGCAGGTCCGCGGCGGTGGCGGAGGCCGTGGCGACCGGAGTGCCGGGGCCGTGGACCCACGGCGCGCCGGTGCCGGTGGAGACCAGGCGTACGGCCTGCCCGGGCGCGACCGCGCGCCCCCGTGCCGACTGCCGCGGTGCCATGGTGTCGAACACCTCCGCCACGCTCTCGGCTGCCGTCTCCGTGCCGAGCGGGCGGGCCGTGCCGAGCGCGTTCTCGGCGTCCCACCGGTGTACGAGGGTCTCCAGGCAGCGGCGCCGCCGCCGGAAGCCGACCGTGTGCGGAGGGTGGAACGTCCAGGCCGGGGCGGAGGGATCGGACCGCAGCGCCTCCAGCAGCACCGAGCACGTCCCCTCGAACCGCCCCGCCGGTTCCGCCGGATCCCGGGGAGTCCGGGGCCGGTGGTCGCCGTGCCCCTCGGTCACGGCCGCCGCGGCCCACCGGTTGCCCGCGCCCAGGTGCCCGGCCGGATCGCGCAGTGTCCAGCCGCCGCAGTGCTCGACGGGGGCGTCCAGGTCCCCGTCGAGACAGGCCCGGAAGGCCTGGAGTCCGTGCTGTGTCCGGGTGAGGAGGGACAAGGGGGCCATGACCGTCAAACCTGGCCGGACCCCGGCGGCACGGAGCCGGTTTCACCACGGCAGGAAGGCGTGGACCTCCTTGCCGTCCGGCATCGGGTGGACGCTGAGCCGGTCGGCGATCCGCTCGACGATGGACCAGCCGAAGCCGCCCCCGCCGCTGTTCAGGTCCGCCTGGCGGGGCCTGGGCGGGGCCGGGTCGCTGTCGCGGACGGTGACCTGCACGCGGCCCTCGGCGAACGCCAGGCACAGGGTGAGCGGGCCGGGGGCGTGGCGTACGGCGTTGGTGACCAGTTCGGAGACGACCAGCAGCACGTCGTCGTGCGAGCGCTCCCCGGCGGGCGGCTCGGTGCCCGCCAGTTTCGTCAGGAAGGCGTCGGCGGCGTCGCGGGCCTGGGCGATGGTGCCTGAGTGGCCGTCGAAGTCGGCGCGCAAATGGGGAGCCCCCAAACCCTCGCTCAGCAGTTCCATCGCCGGTCCCCCAGTCAACACAGCGGTGTCCATGGTGCGTCTTCCCGCTGTTGTCCACACCATACGCCGCTGTCGCACCGCCCCGCCGCAACCACCGCCGGGGACGGACCTGTGCAGGGGCCCGGAAAGGGGGGAGCGGTCAGCCGGCGACGGTGAAGAACCCCGCCAGACCGACCAGTTCCAGCAGCCTGCCGGGCTGCTCGCCGACGCCGGTCAGGGTCAGGGGGGCTCCGCGGTCCCGGCAGCGGCGCTCCAGGGAGAGCAGGGCGTGCAGGCCGGCGGAGTCCATGAAGGGGACGCTCGACAGGTCCACGGCCAGGCTCCGCCACGGCTGGTCGAGTTCCTCCAGGACGCCCGTCAGGGCCGGCGCGCTGTCGTGGTCGACGTCGCCGCGGGGGTGCAGGACGACGGTGTCGTGTTGGCGGGTGATGGCGACGGACAGGGTGCGCATGGCCCTTCGACCCCCTTCCGGGGTGGATCGGCTCGTGTCGGCCGGAGACGGTTTCCGGATCGGGCGGTTCGGGGAGGTCCGGCCGGCGCGGGCGTAGGAGCCACCCGGCCAGACGGCGAGGCGGCTCCCCCCACCGTCACACACCTGGAGCCGCCGCGCCACCATCGTTGTCCCAAATACCGGCCCGTGCGCACGTCCGGGTGAGCCGGGCGGGACGGGAGGCGGCCGTGTGCCGGCCGGGGCCGGCGCCGGTTCACCGCCCACCGGGCCGGACACGGCGGTGACGCCGACGGGGTTCCGGGGAATCCGTACGGTGTGCCCGCCGAGCCGCCGGGCGGTCGGCCCGGCGGGCGGTGACGTTGATCGGAGGGGTGTCGTGACCAGCCACAAGGACCGCATGCTCGCCGGTGAGCCCTATCTCGCCGACGATCCCGAACTGGCCGCCGACCTGCGGCGCGCGGCCGAGCTGTGCGAGCGGTTCAACGCCTCGCCGGCCGCTGGCCCCGCCGCGCGCCGGGCGGTGCTCGCCGAGCTGCTGGGCGGGCTGGGGGAGGGGGCCGAGGTCCGGCCGCCGCTGTACGTCGACTACGGCTACCGGATCACCATCGGGCCCGGCACGTTCGTCAACTTCGGTGCGGTCATGCTCGACGTCGCCCCCGTCTCGATCGGCGCCGACGTCCAGATCGGCCCGAACGTCCAGTTGCTCACCCCGACCCATCCGCTCGACCCGGAGCGGCGCCGCGCCAAGTGGGAGGCGGCCGAGCCGGTCACCGTCGGCGACAACGTGTGGCTGGGGGGCGGCGTCATCGTCTGCCCCGGTGTGACGGTGGGCGAGAACACGGTGGTCGGCGCCGGAGCCGTCGTCACCCGGGATCTGCCCGCGAACGTCGTCGCGGTGGGCAATCCGGCCCGCGTCGTCCGCGAACTCTGACTCCGGGCGGCCCCGCCGGGCCTAAGGAGGACGAATGCCCGGTTGCTCACGACCTGCGGTGATATGCGCTGATCCGGGGGTGGGGGTGGAAGTCGAGGGTGCGGCCCGTCTTGTCATGTCCCCTGGGATGGTCATAGAGTCCGCCGCGCAGTGATGGGAGCGCTCCCAGCGTCTCCCTGCCCCGCTCCTGCCGAAAGGACAGCATGACTTCTTCCCTTCGCATCCCCCTCCGGCGCCTACCCCGGACACGCGCCGTCCTGCTGGCCCTCCTGATGGTCGCGGGGGTCATGACGGCCCTGACCGCCACGGCGCAGTCCGCGCGCGCCGACGAGCGGATCTGCGACCAGTACGGGAGCACCACCATCCAGGGCAGGTACGTGGTGCAGAACAACCGCTGGGGCACCAGCGCCACCCAGTGCATCGACGTGACGGGCACCGGGTTCCGGCTCGCCCAGGCCGACGGCTCCGTCCCGACCAACGGCGCGCCCAAGTCCTACCCCTCGGTCTACTTCGGCTGCCACTACACCAACTGTTCCCCGGGCACCAACCTGCCGATGCAGGTCGGCTCGATCGGCAGCGCGCCCAGCAGCGTCTCGTACACCTACGTCGACAACGCCGTCTACAACGCCTCGTACGACATCTGGCTCGACCCCACGCCGAAGAAGGACGGGGTCAACCGGACCGAGATCATGATCTGGCTCAACCGGGTCGGCCCGATCCAGCCCATCGGCTCCCGCGTCGGCACGGCGAACGTCGGAGGCCGCAGCTGGGAGGTGTGGACCGGCAGCAACGGCTCCAACGACGTCATCTCCTTCATCGCCCCCTCGGCGATCACGAGCATGAGCTTCGACGTCATGGACTTCGTCGACGAGACGGTCGCCCGCGGCATGGCCCAGCGCTCGTGGTACCTGACGAGCGTCCAGGCCGGCTTCGAGCCGTGGCAGAACGGCGCGGGCCTGGCCGTGAACTCCTTCTCCGCGTCCGTCAACACCGGCGGCAGCGGCGGCGGTGACGGCGGCGGTGGCGGCGGGGAGCCCGCGCCGAGCGGCTGCGAGGTCACGTACACCACCAACTCCTGGTCGAACGGCTTCACCGCCGACGTCCGCGTCAGGAACACCGGCTCCACCGCGATCAACGGCTGGGAGATGAACTTCGCCCTGCCCGCGGGCCAGTCGGTCACCAGCGCCTGGAACGCCACGGTCTCCTCCGCCGGAGGCACGGTGACGGCCCGTCCGGTGGAGCACAACAGGAACATCGAACCGGGCGGCACCCAGTCGTTCGGTTTCCAGGGAAGCCACTCGGGGGGCACGCTCGCCGAGCCGGCCCGTTTCACCCTCAACGGCACCGTCTGCACGGTGAAGTGAACCGCGCACGGCGGACGCCTTAGGGCGGCGCGGGGCCCGGACCGCACAGAGGCGGTCCGGGCCCCGCGGCGTTCCGGCCCGCCTCCCTCAGCCCAGCCGTGCCGCCACCTCGTCGCGCAGCCGCGGCAGCATGTCGTGGAGCACCCCGGGGCACAGCGTGCCGGTGTTGAAGTCCTTGTGGCCGTACATCCGCGCGGGCGCGATGCCGTACCGCTCGCACACGTACGCGCACAGGACCACCAGCACCTCCCACTGGGCCTGCGGCGGCACCGCGCCCGCGTGGTACGAGCCCTCGCAGGCGATGCCGACGGCCCGGTCGTTCTGCCCGGAGGTGTGCGCGCCGAGCACGAAGGAGGTGCCGCCGGTGAGGGTCCGCAGGCTGCCGTGCCGGCCCTCGGTGATCCAGCCGCCCCGGCTGACGGCGAAGTGGTAGCCGGTGTCGATCCAGCCGTTGCCGTCCATGTGCAGGTCCTGGACCCAGTGGGCGTGTGCGTGGGCCCGGGCGCGGGAGAGGTCGGAGGTGTTCGCGCTCACCGTGTGGTGGACGACGATCCGGTCCGGCCGGTACCCGAGGACGGTGACGTTCCCCCGGGGCGGCCGGGCGTTCCACTCCTGGGTGCCGTCGACGTCGGGTTCGACGGTGCCCGATGCCCGGGCGGTGCCCGATGCCCGGGCGGTGCCCGGCAGGGCGCCGGCGGCGACGAGCCCGGCGGTACCGGTGATCAGCAGACGGCGGCGCAGCGTTTTCTCACCGTTCACGGTCGCTCCTCGAGGAGTCGCGCGGGGCATGCGGGTCGCGGGGGCGGGGGACGGGGGCGCGGGGCGGGACGGGGCCGCGGGCCTGCTCCGCCGGGCGGTGGGGCCGGCCCGCGGTCGTCCGCCTGCCCGGAGGCTACGGCGTGTTGTTGGCCAGGGCGAGGAGCCGGTCCCTGGTGCCGTTGAACTTGTTGCGGTCCACGTTCCCGGAGACGCCGGCGACCGATCCGGTGCTGGTGTACTGCCACACCGTCCAGGTGGGGAAGCCGCTGGGAATGGTCGGGGTCTCGCTGGAGGTCCAGTGCGCCACCCACAGCGGGCTCTTGCTGTACATGCCGGTCCAGTTGCCGGTGCAGGTGTTCCACCAGCCCGCGGTCGTGTAGATCACCACGTCGCGGGTGGTGCGCGTCTTGTAGGTGTTGTAGAAGTCGGTGATCCAGGCGCGCATCTGAGTGGTGGACAGGCCGTAGCACATCGCCCCGTACGGGTTGTGCTCGATGTCCAGGACGCCCGGCAGGGTCATGTTGTCCCTGGACCACGCACCGCCGTTGGAGGCGAAGTAGGCCGCCTGGGTCGAGCCGCCGGAGACGTCGGGGCGCGCGAAGTGGTAGGCGCCGCGGATCACGCCGGCGTTGTACGCCGCCGTGTAGTTGGTGTTGAACCGCGAGTCCTTGAAACTGGTGCCCTCGGTCGCCTTGATCCAGGCGAACTGGATGCCCGAGTTCCGTACCGAGGCCCAGTTGATGGCGCCCTGCCAGTGCGAGACGTCGATCCCCTGCACACCGCTGGTGTGTCCCAGCGCCCCCAGCGGCGGGTCCTCCTGTGCGGCGCCGCCCTCGTGGAGCCGGTAGCCGGCGCCCATGAACGCCGTGCCGGGCTTGAGGGGCTCCTTGGCGGGCGGGGGCGCCGCGGCGGCCGTGCCCGCCGTGCCCGTCAGCAGGGCGAGTACGGCGGCGAGCACGCCGACCACGGCGGTTCTCAGCCGTCGGGGGGTGGGGGATCTGTGCGAGAGCATGGCTTCCTCCTGGCGCTTCGAGAAGGCGGGAGTGGGGGGAGGAGGTGCTGGGTGGTGCCGTCGGTGCGGGCGAGCGCGCCGGCACGGACGCGCCGGCGTACCCGCATTGACGTGAACGCGTCATAAGTGACGCATGCGGGCGGTTGCTCTGTAAAGACGTTCCAGTCACTCCCTGTGGTCTCTACCTCTGCAGGGAGAGGCGAAGTGCGCCGACGGGCCATGCCCGGCGGAAACTTTCACGGCGCGAAAGAGAGCGCCGCGCGCGGAGGGCGTCCGGCGGCCGGAAGATCCGCGCCGCGGCCCTGTGCGTTCCGCCGTTCGGGTGACCTTTGGGGTGGGCTTCGGAGCCGGCCGGGCAGACCTTTCCGTTGTTTTCCGCCCCATCCGGCGCCACACGGGAAAAGGCGGGAAAAACTGCGGTGGCCGCCCGGAAGTCACCGGAGTAGTTTTCGATGAGTGCCGACAAGTGCGGGAGGCCTGCCGAACAGGCATGACGGCCCGGCCAGTTGCCCCGCGCACCGGAAAGACCGTCCGACAACGCAGGTGATTACTCCGCGAAATCCGCGCCCGGCAGTCTCGGGCTCCTGTCGGTCGATCCCGTTCGGCGGAAGCCGCCGGGAGATCGGATACCGACCGCGGTGGAGGTGAAGCCATGGCGACGCAGACGGAACCCCTGATCGAGGCGCCCGGCATCGAGGACGGCGCCGCCGTGTGGCGCATCGCCCGCGACTCCCGCGTACTCGATCTCAACTCCTCCTACAGCTACCTGCTGTGGTTCCGGGACTTCGCCGCCACCTCGGTGGTGGCGCGCGGTGAGCACGGCGGGCCCGTCGGATTCGTCACCGGCTACCTGCGCCCGGAGCGGCCCGGCACGCTGGTCGTCTGGCAGGTGGCGGTGGACGAGGAGCACCGCGGGCGAGGCCTGGCGGGCGCCATGCTGGACCATCTGGCCGCCCGGCCGGCCCCGCGGGGGGTCCGGTACCTGGAGGCCACCGTCGCACCGGGGAACACCGCCTCCGACCGGCTGTTCACGGTCTTCGCCCGGCGGCACGGCGCGGCGCTGGAACGCGAGGCGCTGTTCGGCGCGGAACTCTTCCCGGACGGCCACGGCCCCGAGGTGCTGTACCGCATCGGGCCGCTGCCCCGCGCCGTCCGGCCCTGATCCGCCGCACGTCCCGGCCCGCCGGGGACGGACGGCCCGCCGCCCGCCCGGCACCACACCCACCGAGGAGCACACCGCCATGACCATCACCGAAGCCGAGACCTCCGTCTTCGACACCCTGGAGTCCGAGGTGCGCAGCTACTGCCGCGGCTGGCCCAGGGTCTTCGAGTACGCGCACGGCTGCCGCCTCCAGGACGAGGACGGCCATGTGTACCTGGACTTCTTCGCCGGGGCGGGCGCGCTCAACTACGGGCACAACCCCCCGGTGCTCAAACGCGCCCTGCTGGACTACCTGGAGCGCGACGGCGTCACCCACGGCCTGGACATGTCCACCACCGCCAAGCGGGACTTCCTGGAGACCTTCCGCGACCTCGTCCTGCGTCCGCGCGGCCTGGACCACAAGGTGATGTTCCCCGGCCCGACCGGCGCCAACGCCGTCGAGGCGGCCCTGAAACTGGCCCGCAAGGTCAAGAGGCGCGAGACGGTGGTGTCCTTCACCAACGCCTTCCACGGCATGTCGCTCGGGGCGCTGGCGGTGACCGGCAACGCCTTCAAGCGCGCCGGCGCCGGCGTCCCCCTGGTGCACGGGGTGCCGATGCCGTTCGACAACTACCTCGACGGCAAGGTCGAGGACTTCCTGTGGTTCGAGCGGCTGCTGGAGGACCGCGGCTCCGGCCTGAGCCGGCCGGCCGCCGTGATCGTGGAGACGGTGCAGGGCGAGGGCGGCGTCAACGTCGCCCGGGCCGAGTGGCTGCGCGCCCTGGCCGGCCTGTGCCGCCGCTGGGACATGCTGCTGATCGTCGACGACATCCAGATGGGCTGCGGCCGCACCGGCGGCTTCTTCTCCTTCGAGGAGGCCGGGATCACCCCCGACGTCATCACGCTCTCCAAGTCGATCAGCGGCTACGGACTGCCGATGGCGCTGACCCTGTTCCGGCCCGAGCTGGACATCTGGGAGCCCGGCGAGCACAACGGCACCTTCCGCGGCAACAACCCGGCCTTCGTCACCGCCACCGCGGCCCTGGACACCTACTGGGCCGACAGCGGAACGGAGAAGCAGACGCTGGCCCGCGGCGAGCAGGTCGAGGCCGCCCTGGGCGAGATCGCCCGCGAGCACCGCCAAAGCGGGGCCGGATACCGGGGCCGCGGTCTGGCCTGGGGGCTGACCTTCACCGACGCCGGGCGCGCCGCCCGGGTGTGCGCCCGCGCCTTCGAGCTGGGGCTGCTGGTCGAGACCTCCGGTCCCGAGAGCGAGGTCGTCAAGCTGCTCCCGCCGCTCACCGCGACCCCGGACGAGCTGGACGAGGGCCTGCGCACCCTGGCCCGCGCCGTCGACGAGACCGCCTGACCGTGCGCCGTACGCCGGGCTTCCGGCCGGGGCGGCCCGGCGCGCGGAACCGGCAGTGTGCCGCCGCACCGAAAGCGTCATAATGTCCATGTATGGGAGATATTCGGCAGGCCCGCAGCGGGGTGCCGCCACCGGGATGGACGAGGGTGGCGCACCGGTGCCGCACGGCATCCGGCGCCGCGGGCAGAGCGGCCGGGGGGCCGCCCGGCGGCCTGGTCCCCGGGCGGGGCCGGCGAGGAGCGCACGGTGGCCGGGCCGGGTGAGGCGGCGGTCGTGCGCGACCGGCTGGAGACGGAGTTCCTGGAGGTGGTGCGCGCCACGGGCGCGTCCGTCGGCGGCCTCTACCTGCTGACCCCGGACGGGGACGTGCTGCGCCTGGCGATGCTGTACGGGGCGCCGCTCGACTTCATCGCACCCTGGATGAGGGTCGGTCTGGCCACACCCGTACCGGCGGCCGACGCGGTGCGCGAGAACCGCCTGGTGTGGGTGGGAGGCCAGGAGGACATGGCCCGGGCCTATCCGCGCACGGCGGTGGCGGTGCCGTACCACTTCGCCCTGGCCGCCGCCCCCGTCGCCACCGACCGTGTCAGGGGCTCACTGCTGCTGCTGTGGCCCGGCACCCACTCGCAGCGGATCACTCCGCGGCGGCGCGACAACGTCGTCTCCAACTGCCGGCGGCTGGCACGGCTGCTGGACGAGGAGGAGGCGGCGGGCCGGCCGGTCGGGGCGGTCACCCGGCCGCGGGTGCTGAGCCCCGGCACCGCACGCACCGGCAGGTCGCGGTCGGCGCTGGCCGCCGAGGACTTCGCCGAGCGCCTGCCCGGCGGCTGCTGCGCGCTCGACCTGGAGGGCCGCATCACCTTCGTCAGCTCGGGCGGCGCCGAGCTGCTGGGCCGCAGCGCCGACCAACTGCTGGGCACGCGCCCGTGGCACTCGCTGCCCTGGCTGGACGATCCGGTCTACGAGGACCGCTATCGCGCCGCGGTCGTCAGCCGCGAGCCCGTCTCCTTCACCGCCCGCCGGCCGCCCGGCCGCTGGCTGGACTTCCGGCTCTACCCGGACGCCAGCGGCATCAGCGTACGCATCGAGCCCGCGGGCACCGGCCCCAGTCCCGCACCGGTGCGCGGCGAGCGGACCGGTGGGAGCGCCCCGGCGAGGGCCGGGCAGCTCTACCAGATGATGCACCTGGCCGCGGCTCTGACCGAGACCGTCGGGGTGCAGGACGTGGTCGACCTCGTCGCGGACCAGATCATGCCCGCCTTCGACGCCAGGGGGCTGATCCTGTCCGTCCTGGAGGCCGACCGGCTGCGCATCATCGGCCACCGCGGCTACTCCAGGGAGGCCATCGAGCGGCTCGAAGGCCTCCCGCCGGAGACCGACCTCACCCCGGCCGGGCGGGTGCTCACCGAGGCCGCGCCGCTCTTCTACACCTCGGCGGAGGAGATGGAGCGCGAGTACCCCGGCCTGCCGCGGACGACCGGAAAGCAGGCGTGGGCTTATCTGCCGCTGAGCATCTCGGGCAGGCCCGTGGGCTGCTGCACCCTGTCCTACGACCGGCCCCACGCGTTCGCCGCCGAGGAGCGCGCGGTCCTCACCTCCCTGGCCGGACTCATCGCCCAGGCACTGGACCGGGCGCGCCTGTACGACACCAAGCACCAGCTCGCCCACGGCCTCCAGCAGGCACTGCTGCCCCACACCCTTCCCGCCGTCCCCGGACTGCGGGTGGCCGCCCGCTATCTGCCCGCCACCCGCGGCATGGAGATCGGCGGCGACTTCTACGACCTCATCCGCCTCAGCGGCAGCACCGCGGCCGCCGTCATCGGGGACGTCCAGGGGCACAACGTCGCCGCCGCCGCCCTCATGGGCCAGGTCCGCACCGCCATCCACGCCCACGCCACCGCCGGGGTCCCCCCGGACCAGGTGCTCGCGCGCACCAACCGGCTCCTGATCGACCTCGACCCCGGGCTGTTCACCAGCTGCCTCTACGTCCACCTCGACCTGGCCCGGCGGCGCGCGAGCATCGCCAGCGCCGGCCACCCCCACCCGCTCCTGCGCGGGCCCGACGGCCGCACCCGCCCCCTCGGCGTCCCGCCCGGTCTGCTGCTGGGCGTCGAACCGGACGCCGACTACCAGGTCTTCGACGCACCCCTGCAGGCGGGCGCGATCCTCGCCCTCTACACCGACGGCCTCGTCGAGACCCCGGGCGTCGACCCCGACCGGGCCACCGCCGATCTCGTCCGTCAACTCTCCGACGCCCCCGAGGGGGATCTGGAGCGGCTCGTCGACGCCGTCATCCGGAAGGTGCGCCCCACCAGGCAGCGCACCGACGACATCGCCCTGCTCCTGCTGCGGACGGTTTTCGGCGAGGACTGAGCGGGGCCCGCCACGGCCGGGGCCGTGGCGGGAGGGGCGGCGGAGACGGGGCTCCCGCCGGGTGCCGCGGTGGAGCCGCCGGTGGCGGTGAAACCGGGGGTGACGGCGCCGCCGGTCCCGGTGCTCCGGCCGTTCCGGACGCTGCCGAGGGTCCGGCCGGGGGCCAGAGCCATCGCGACGGTCCAGCCGCCGAGCGGGCCGGTGCCGCTGTTGCGGACCGGCACCTCGCCCTGGGAACCGCCGGACCAGCCGCTGACCGTGCGGTACCCGGCCGCGCCGGACGGTCAGCGGGTGCGGGCGTGCGGCACTCGCGCGGGGGCGGTCCGCGAGTGCCCTCAGCGGCCCACGGGGTCGCCCTCGGCACCGTCGCCCGGGGCGCGCAGCATCACGTGGCCGCCGTGGTGCAGCGGCGTGTCCAGCCGGAGACGGGCCGCCTCGCAGCCCGTCTCCGCGTCGAGGACGTGCACCTCGCCGTGGCCGCCGCGGGTGACGGCGACCCAGCCGGAGCCCGGCGAGGCGGCCACCGCTCTGCGCTGGACGCCCTCCCAGGGGGTGCCGCCGCGGCGCGGGGCGCCGTCCATGGGGGGAAGGGGGAGGCGGCGGGCGGCGCCGTCCGGGGCGTCCGCGTCCAGGAGGACCAGTTCGTCGCCGTCGGGGTGGACGCGGGTGAAGGCCGCGTGGTGCCGGGCGAGGGCCAGGCGGAAGACCAGGCCGGGGCCGAGTTCCGTGAGATGGGTGCGGCCCGTCTCCAGGTCGTGGCGCCAGGCCTGGTTGGTCCACTCCGGCCACCTCAGCGGATCCGGCGCGCCGCCGCGCAGTGTGCTCCACAGCGCCCGCCGGCGGGTGTCGAGGCGCAGGTACCAGCCGCGGGCGGGCGACCCCCAGGGGATCACCGCCTCGGCCGTGAGCCCGTCGCCCTCCCTCCGGGCCCGGTGCACTCCCTCGCCCGTGGCCGTGAACACATGCCCCGGGCCGGGCGCGTACGCGTCCCCGTGCCCGTCGTCCGGCAGTGGCAGGAGCGTCCGGGGGGCGGCCGGGGGGCAGCCGGGCGGCGCCGCGAGGAGGTCCGCGAACCGGTGGACGGCCAGCGCACCGGGTTCCCGGTGCCGCAGCACGACCAGCGGATCGCCGCCGCCGGGCACCGTCACCCCCGGTTCGCCGGTGCGCGTGCGCACCCGGGAGACCTCCCCGGTTGCCAGGTCCACGAGCGTCAGCAGGTCCGACCACGGCTCTGCGTTCTTCCCCAGGCCGGTGGTGACGGCCAGTCGGCGGCCGGACGGGTCGCAGGCGAGGTGTTCGGCCGGCACGGCGACCGGGACCGAGAGTTCCACGAGCTCGTCACCGAAGGGATCGAGCACCAGCAGCTCCCCCCGGCGGTCGTCGACGCAGGCCACCCGCCCTCCCGGCAGTGCCAGGAAACCGGCGTGCTCCGAGAGGTGACGGCCGGTCAGGCGGCCCTTGACGGCGCCGTCCGGAACGGTCAGCGCGTACAGGCTGCCGTCCACGTGGTCGGAGACGAGCAGCATGGGAACGGCGGTGGGCATGGGGGGCCTCCGGGGAAACGACATCGTGAAAACGATTATCATGTATCTTCGGCGTGTTCCGGCTCTCCCCGAGAAGAAACGAGGGCGTCAATGCTGCGTTCACCGTCGAGATCCACCCGCGGCTGGATCACCGCAGCGGTGCTGGGTTCCCTCCTGGTCGGCTGCGGATCGCCGTCCGGCGAAACCGCGGACGGCAAGGCCGAGCCCACGGCGAAGACCGAGGTCACCGTCGAACCCATCAAGGCCGCCACGGAGTTGACCGACGTGAACGGCACCAGGGTCTCCCTGGACGGTGAACCGGAGCGGATCGTCTGCCTGTTCGCCCTCTGCGACGACATCCTGACCGAGCTGGGCATCGTCCCGACGGCCACCAACAGCGCGCTGCTCGCCCACCCCGGCTTCCTGGGGAAGGAGAAGGCGAAGGAGGTCGACGTCATCCCCGGCGGTTTCATCGCCCCGGAGGTTGAGGCGATCCTCTCCCACAAGCCCGACCTCGTGATCGGGCTGGGGGACACCCACGGCAAGCTCGCCCCGGCGCTGAAGGGCGCCACCACGTTCTGGGCCATGCAGCCCGAGACGTGGGAGGACAGCGTCGGCTACCTGCGCGACGTCGCCGCGCTCACCGGCCGCACCGACGAGGGGGAGAAGGCCGAGAAGGCCTTCCGGACCAAGCTCGCCGAGGCCGAGAAGACCCCGAGCGACAAGACCGCGCTCGTCATCTACGGCAGCGACGAGAACTTCGGCGTGGCCACCCCGGAGACCGACGTGGCCGCCAGCCTGTTCCCCAAGATCGCCGAGTACCCCTGGAAGTCCCGCGGCGTGGAGGGAAGTTACAGCCTCGAGGAGATCCTCGCCCAGGACGTCGACGTGCTCTTCGTCGAGACGATGAGCTTCGGCGACGCGGACGGCAAGCTCTCGGAGAAGCTGGCGGAGAACCCCCTGTGGGGCAAGATCCCGGCCGTGCGCAACGGCGATGTCCACGAGGTGGACCCGGAGGTGTGGGCCAAGGGCCGCGGCACCCGTTCGCTGGGCATCGTCCTCGACGAGGCCACGGCCGCGCTGCGGTGAGGGCACCCGTCTCCGCGCCCGCCGGGGCGGAGGACACCGGGGCGGGGGCCGGGGCGGCGGAGGCCGCGGCGGTGGAGGCCCGGCGCCACGCGCGCCGGGCACGGGTGCGGCAACCGCTCCTGGTGGCCGTGCTGCTGGCCGTCTCGTCGTTCTGCGCGCTGAGCCTCGGCACCCCCTATGTCCCTCCGCACCGGCTCGCCGGCGCGCTGCTGGAGGGGGACACCACGCTCGCCGGGATCGTCGTCACCGAACTGCGCGTACCCCGCCTGGTGCTGGCGCTCGTCGCCGGCGCCTGCCTGGGGGCGGCGGGACTCGTGCTCCAGGAGGCGCTGCGCAACCCGCTTGCGGTGCCGGAGATGCTGGGCGTGTCCTCCGGGGCCGCGCTGGGGGTGGCCGCGCCCCTGGTGCTGGCGCTGTCCCTGCCCGCCGCCGTCCAGCCCCTGCTGGCCATCGGAGGGGCCGCGCTCGGCGGTGGGCTCACGCTGCTCGCCGCCGGACTGGGACGCAGCCCGTCCGCCGTGCTGCTGACCGGCGCCGCGGTCGCGGCCGCGCTGCAGGCCGCGCTGCTGGTGCTGATGGTCATGGCCGACCAGCTCGACCTCCAGCTCGTCTACCGCTACCTGCTCGGCTCCCTGTCGGCCCGGACCTGGGACGACGTGGCGGGCCTGTGGCCGTGGCTGCTCGTGGTCGCCCCCGCCCTCGTACTGTGCGCACCGGTGCTCTCGGTGATGCGGCTGGGCGACGAGGACGCCCGGGCGCTCGGCGTGCGCGCCCAGCGGGCCCGGCTGACCGCACTCGCCGTCGCCGTGGTGCTGATCGCCCCCGTGACGGCCGTGTGCGGGCCCGTGGCCTGGGTGGGCTTCCTCGCCCCGCACCTGGCCCGGTGGTTCGCCCCCGCGGCCGGGGCGGTGCGCTGGCTGCCCTGGTCCGCCGCGTGGGGCGCCGTCGTCGTCGCCGTCGCCGATGTGCCGGCCCGGCTGGCGCTTGCGCCCGTTGAGACGCCGGTCGGCGCCTGGACGGCCCTGCTGGGCGTACCGGCGGGGATCGTCCTGACCCGGTCGGGCGGCCGCGGCCGGGCTCGACGGTCCGCATCGGCGACGACGG
>NZ_JBKJFM010000071.1:0-29174 GCF_046614825.1 Streptomyces nanhaiensis | reverse complement strand
CGGGGTCGGTCGCGTCGCAGGCCAGGTGGTAGCCGCCGACGCCCTTGACCGCCACGACCGCGCCCTCGGCCAGCAGTCGGCGGGCCCCGGCCAGCGCCTCCTCGCCCGTGAACTCGCCCGCGCCCGTGACCGCGGCCGCGCCGCGGGCACGGGTGAGCCGGAGCCGGGGGCCGCAGTCGTGGCAGGCGACCGGCTGGGCGTGGAAGCGGCGGTCGGCCGGGTCGGCGTACTCCCGCGCGCAGGCCGGGCACAGGGGGAAGGCGGCCATGGTCGTGGTCGCGCGGTCGTAGGGCAGCGCGGTGGCGATGGTGAACCGCGGGCCGCAGTGGGTGCAGGTGACGAACGGGTGCCGGTGGCGGCGGTCGGCCGGGTCGGCCAGCTCCCGCAGGCAGTCGTCGCAGGTGGCGGTGTCGGGCGGGATCCGGGTGCGGCCCCCGCCCTGCTCGGAGGGGCGGATGGAGAACTCCGCGTGGTGCGGGCCGGCACCGGAGCCGGTCCCGAGCGGGGGTACCTCCTCGGCCGCCACCGAGGAGACGGCCGCGAGGGGCGGCGCCTGCTCCACCAGTCCCCGGCAGAACGCCTCCACCGCCGCGGGCGTTCCCTCGACCTCGGCGACCACACCGTCGGCGTTGTTCGCCACGTGCCCCGACAGCCCCAGCCGCGAGGCCAGGGCGTGGACGAAGGGGCGGAAGCCCACACCCTGGACGGTTCCGCGCACGGTCAGACGCCGCCGTACGCGGTCCGCTCCGGCGTCCGGGCCCGGCCGGCCCTCGACGACGGCCGTCATGACGCTCCTCTCCACCGCCGCTACCGTGCGGGCAGGCCGGCGGCGGGCGGCGCGTCTTCCCCGTCGGGGTGCGCGTGCGGGTGCTCGTGGTCGCGGGGGTGCCCATGGCCGTGTTCACGGCCGTGCTCATGACTGTGCTCGCGCAGGTGCCGCCCGGCGAGCGGGGGCCGGTGGGGGCGGGCGCCCTCGCACACGGCCAGCACCCTGTCCAGGAGTTCGTCGACGCCCTGCCCGGTGCGGGCGGAGGTGTGCAGCACCCCGACTCCGGGGTTGACCCGCTCGACGCTCTCGGCGAAGGCGTCGCCGTCGAATCCGGCGGCCTCGCCGAGGTCGGCCTTGCTCAGCACCACCAGGTTCGCCAGGCCGAAGGCGGTGGGGTACTTCACCGGCTTGTCCTCGCCCTCGGTGACCGACATCAGCACCACGCGCAGCGTCTCGCCCAGGTCGTAGGCGGCGGGGCAGACCAGGTTTCCCACGTTCTCCACGAACAGCACCCGGGTGTCCGGCGGCGGCCAGCCCTCCAGATGGCCGCGCATCTGGGCGGCCTCCAGGTGGCACAGCCCGCCGGTGAGCACCTGCTTGACCGGCGCGCCGGACCTGGCCAGGCGCCGTGCGTCGTTCTCGGTGGCCAGGTCGGCGGTGAGGGCCGCCGCCGGCACACCGCGCCCGGCGGCGCGGGTCAGGAGGAGTTCCAGCAGGGCGGTCTTGCCGCTGCCCGGACTGGACAGGAGGTTGACGGCGGTGATCCCCCGGCCGTCCAGTTCGCGGCGCAGTGCGGCCGCCAGTCCGTCGTTCCTGGCCAGTACGGCCTGCCGCACGTCCACGACCCGGCACATCACGCGACTCCTTCCCGTCGTTCCCCCTGCGGCGCCGAACCGCCCCGGCAGGACGCGCCGGCCAGGGGGAGGGTGACGTCGACGATCTCCAGTTCCCGTCCGGCCACCAGTTCCGTCGCCCCCTCACCGCACTCCGGGCACCACAGCCGCGGCGGGGTGCCGGGGGCGAACTCCAGTGCGCAGGCCGTGCAGCGGGCGCGGGCGGGGACGTCCTCGACGACGAGTTCGGCGCCGGCGAGCACCGTGCCCTCGGTGACGACCTCGAAGGAGAACCGCAGCGCGTCGGCGACCACACCGGACAGCTCGCCCACGCGCAGGCGCACCGCCTCCACCGAGGAGACGCCATGGCGGCGGGCTGTGTCCTGTGCGCTCTCCACCACGGCGGCGGCGATCGACAGCTCGTGCATGGGGGGTCACGCTAGCCATCCGCCCCGGCTCCACGGTGGGCCGCCGGTCCGGGCCCGGGCGAGTTCCCCCGTACAGCCCAGGCGCCGCGTACGCCGCCCGCCGGCGGCGGACGCCCTCCGGATGCTCCGGCGCGTCCGGAGGTCGCTTCCCCGGCACAGCACGTTTGAGTTGTAGGGGTTTGTTGGAAATGTCACGCTTCGTGGAGCGGTCGGCGGCCCGGGCACGCGGCTCGCCGCCCGCCCGGGCCCGGATCCCGGTCCCCGCCACCCGCAGGGAAGGAAGGCTCCATGAGCACCGACACGCTGGCCCCCGGCGGCGTCGACGAGGTTCACATCCTGTGGACCTCCGAGGGCATGAGCTGCGACGGCGACACGGTCTCGGTCACCGCCGCGACACTGCCGAGCCTGGAGGACGTCGTCCTCGGGGCGATCCCCGGCATCCCCAAGGTCCACCTGCACAACAAGGTGCTGGCCTACGAGACCGGCGAGGACTTCACCCGAGCCTTCCACCGGGCGGCAGCCGACGAACTGGGGCCGTTCGTCCTGGTGGTGGAGGGCTCGATCCCCAACGAGAACATCAACGGGGACGGCTACTGGACGTCGATGGGCAACGACCCCGACACCGGCGAGCCGATCACCCTCAACCAGTGGATCGACCGCCTGGCGCACAAGGCGTACGCGGTGGTGGCCATCGGCACCTGCGCCACCTACGGCGGCATCCACGCCATGGCGGGCAACCCCACCGGCTGCATGGGCCTGGCCGACTACCTGGGCTGGGACTTCCGTTCCGCGGGCGGGCTGCCGATCGTCAACGTGCCCGGCTGCCCGGTGCAGCCGGACAACTTCATGGAGACCCTGCTGTGGGTCCTGCACCAGGCGGCCGGGCTCGCGCCGCCGATCCCGCTGGACGACCAGCTGCGGCCGACCTGGCTGTTCGGCAAGACCGTCCACGAGGGCTGCGACCGGGCCGCCTACTACGAGCAGGGCGACTTCGCGCTGGACTACAACTCCCCCAAGTGCCAGGTGAAGATCGGCTGCTGGGGCCCGGTGGTGAACTGCAACGTGCCCAAGCGCGGCTGGATGGACGGCATCGGCGGCTGCCCCAACGTCGGCGGCATCTGCATCGCCTGCACCATGCCGGGCTTCCCCGACAAGTTCATGCCCTTCATGGACGAACCGCCCGGAGGCAGCGTCTCCTCCGGGCTGCTCAGCCGGACCTACGGGCCGCTGGTGCGCTCCCTGCGCGCCGTCACCAACCGCACGGTGAACAAGGAACCCGGGTGGCGCCACAACCGCGCCGAGCTGACCTCCGGCTACGACCCCCGGTGGTCGGGCCGGTGACGACGCACCGCACACCAGTGCCGAGGACGCCGAAGAGGCTCGAAAGGACCGCTCCGTGACGACCAGCCAGACCGTCCCGGTCGAGCAGCGCACCCTCACCGAGGTGGCGTTCGACCCCATCACCAGGATCATCGGCAACCTGGGCATCTACACCAAGATCGACTTCCCCAACCGGGAGGTCGTCGAGTGCCGGAGCACGTCCTCGATCTTCCGCGGCTACAGCGTCTTCATGAAGGGCAAGGACCCCCGCGACGCCCACTTCATCACCAGCCGCATCTGCGGCATCTGCGGCGACAACCACGCGGTGTGCTCGATCTACGCGCAGAACATGGCGTACGGGGTGAAGACGCCGCCCCTGGGCGAGTGGATCATCAACCTCGGCGAGGCCGCCGAGTACATGTTCGACCACACGATCTTCCAGGACAACATGGTCTTCGTCGACTACTGCGAGCGCATGGTCAAGGAGACCAACCCGTCCGTCCTGGAGCGCGCCGAGCGGACCGCGGCCCCGCGCGGCGACGTGCACGGCCACCGCACGATCGCCGACATCATGCGCTCCTACAACCCCTTCGAGGGCGCCACCTACAAGGAGGCGCTCACCATGAGCCGCCTCACCCGGGAGATGTGCTGCCTGATGGAGGGCCGGCACGTCCACCCCTCCACGCTCTACCCCGGCGGCGTCGGCACCGTGGCCACCCCCCAGGTCTTCACCGACTACCTGGTGCGGCTGATGCGCTGCATGGACTTCGTCAAGCGGGCCGTCGCCATGAACGACGACGTCTTCGACTTCTTCTACGAGGCCCTGCCCGGTTACGAGGAGGTCGGCCGCCGCCGCACGCTGCTGGGCTGCTGGGGCGCCTTCCAGGATCCGGAGGCGGTCGACTACGACTACCGGACGATGAACCAGTGGGGCAACGCCATGTTCGTCACTCCCGGCATCGTCGTGGACGGCGAACTGGTCACCACCGATCTGGTGGACATCAACCTGGGCATGCGGATCCTGCTGGGCAGCTCCTACTACGAGGACTGGATCGGCGAGGAGACCTACGTCGACAAGGACCCCCTGGGCAACCCCGTCGACCCCCGCCACCCGTGGAACCAGACCACCCTGCCCGCCCCCCAGAAGCGCGACCTGAACGGCGGAAAGTACAGCTGGGTGATGAGCCCACGCTGGTACGACAGGCGGACGAACGACTTCCTCGCCCTGGACACCGGCGGCGGACCGATCGCCCGGCTGTGGGCCACCGCCCTGGCCGGGAAGGTTCGCACCCCCTACGTACGCTCCACCGGGCGCAGTGTCGAGATCGACCTGCCGAAGACCCCGGCCATGCCGGAGATGCGGCTGGAGTGGACCCCGCCGCCCTTCCCCAACACCATCGAGCGCAACCGGGCGCGGATGTACTTCGTCGCCTACGCCGCCGCGATGGCCCTGCACTTCGTCGACCGGGCGATGGAGGAGGTGCGGGCCGGGCGCACCAGGGTCTTCCAGGAGTTCGACGTCCCCGAGGAGGGCGTCGGCGTGGGCTTCCACGAGGCCGTGCGCGGCGTCCTCTCCCACCACCTGGTGATCCGCGACAAGAAGATCGCCAACTACCACCCCTACCCCCCGACCCCGTGGAACGCCAGTCCCCGCGACTTCTACGGCACACCGGGCCCGTACGAGGACGCCGTCCAGGGCTGCCCCCTGTTCGAGGAGAACGGGCCGGAGAACTTCAAGGGCATCGACATCATGCGCACCGTGCGCAGCTTCGACCCCTGCCTGCCGTGCGGCGTCCACATGTACCTCGGCGGCGGGCGCACCCTGCGCCTGACCCACTCGCCGACCTTCGGCCAGGTCTCGTAGCGGGCGGCCGGACATGCCCTGGGACGACGAGTACGCGCGCGGGCAGGCGGCCCGCGCCGAGGAACTGCTGTCCGCGCTGGAGTCGCTGCCGGACAGCGCGGCGGCCGCCCGTGCCGCCGACACCGTCCAGACCCTGGTCGGCCTCTACGGCGACTGCCTGGCACGGATCGTGGACCGGCTGGGCCGTGAGGAGGACGGCGCAGACACCGTGCGCCGGCTGGCCGGCGACGAGCTGGTCGGCCATCTGCTGCTGGTGCACGGCCTCCACCCGGACCCGGCGGAGACCCGGGTGCGCCGCGCCCTGGCCGGCCTGCGGTCGCAACGGCGGCTGGAGGAGGACGCGGTGGAGCTGACCGGGATCTCGCGGGAGGCGGTCCGCATCCGGCTCGGCGGCACCGGGCGCGGCTGCTCCTCCTCCCCGCGCTCCCTGGAACAGGCGGTGCGCGAGGCGGTGGCCGCCGCCGCGCCCGAGATCGAGCGGGTGGAGGTGGAGACCGGCACAGCCCCGAACCGGGCACCCGCCCCTCTCATCCCGGTCGGCGACCTCTTCCGCCGCCCCGCCCTCGCCACCGAGCAGGGCGGGTGAGCCGCCGTGTCCGCACCCATCGCCACACCCCGGCTGCGGCGCCTGGCCCACCGCCCGGACCGCCTTCGCGCACCGGGCGCGGAGGGCGGCCCGTCCGGGCACCAGCGGTGCGACCTGTGCTCCGAGCCGCTGCCGGAGCCGCACCGCCACCTGCTGGACGTCCGCACCGGCACGGTCCACTGCGCCTGCCGCGCCTGCTCCCTGCTGTTCGACCGCAGGGAGGCGGGAGGCGCCCACTACCGGCTGCTGCCGCTGCGCAGGACCCGGCTGGACGAGGACGGTTTCGACGACGCCCTGTGGGCCTCGCTCGGCGTCCCGGTCGGTCTGGCCTTCTTCACCCGCGACGGCGGAAGCGGCGAGGTGACGGCCGGCTATCCCAGCCCGCTGGGCCTGCTGCGCTCCACCGTCGGGGCGGAACGCTGGCGCGCGGTGGAGGCCGCCGATCCGGCCGTCGCGGCGATGGCCGACGACGTCGAGGCACTGCTGGTCGACCGGGCGGGCGGGGCGCGGGAGCGGTGGATCGTCCCGCTGGACGACTGCTACCGCCTGTCGGCCGTCGTACGCACCCACTGGAAGGGGCTGGGCGGCGGGCCGGAGGTGTGGCGGCACGTCGGGGACTTCTTCCGCGGCCTCTCCCCCGGCCCGTCCACCGATCCGCCCGCCGGTCCCCCGCACACCGATCCGACCCCCACCGATCCCCCGTCCACCACCTGAAGGAGGCGTCATGGCCCGTATCGCCGTAGGCAAGGCCGATGTGAGGCCCGACAGGGCGGCCCACGTCAAGGGCACCAGGCAGGGCAACCAGAAGGGCTCCTACCGCAAGACCCCCGGTCTCCTGCCCGGCGGCCGCTCCACGGCCCGCCGGTCGACGGGCGTCAACGCCGGGCGCCGCGACCCGGTGATGCCCGGGATGCCGAACCTCTCGCCGTCATGACGGCGCCGTACGCGAAACCGGCCGGCGCTCCGTCCCGGCACCTCATCCCGGCCCTCTCCTTCGACGTCACGGGCGCGGAGCCCGAGCGCCACGCCGCCGTGCCCACACTCCGCTTCGACGTGGAGATCACCCGCACCGGCGGCGGCCCGGTCCGCTCGGTCAGCCTGACCGCCGCGATCAGGATCGACGTCACCCGCCGCCACTACGACCAGCGGGCGCGGGCGGCCCTGGCCGAGCTGTTCGGCGAGCCGGAGCGGTGGGCCACCACCCTGCGCCCGCTGGCCTGGACCCGGACCACGACGGTGGTGCCCCCGTTCGACGGGACCACCACGATCGGCCTGACGGTGCCGTGCGCCTGCGACGCCGAACTGGCCGTCACCAAGTACCTGCGCGCCGTCCCCGACGGGGAGGTGCCGCTGGACTTCCTCTTCAGCGGCACGGTCTTCTTCGACGGCGGTCAGGGCCGTCTGAGAACGGCCCAGATCTCCTGGGCCGAGGACGCCGGCTACCGGCTGCCCGCCGCCCTGTGGCACGCGCTGGTCGACCGCTACTGCGGAGGCAGCCCCTGGCTGCGGCTGTCCCGCGAGACCCACGACCGGCTCGACGCCTACCGCGCCCGCCTGACGCTGGGCACCCTGGACGACGCCGTCGGCGCCCTGCTGGACCGGGCGGACGGCCGCCGCGCCCCCTCCCCCGCCGCTTCGGACCCCTCCGACACCCCCAGCACCTCCAGAACACCCGAGACCACCGGAGCACCATGGACGACGTGACACCGGCGGAGCGCACGGCCGAGCCCGCGGGGAAGGTCGAGAAGATCGTGCGCACCTGCCTGTACGAGGGCTACCTGCTCTGGCCGTACCGCAGATCCGCGCTGAAGAACACCAAGCGCTGGACCTTCGGCGGCGTCTTCCCGCGCTCGTGCGCCGACACCCTGGGCGAGCCGCACCGGATGCGCACCCAGGTGCTGCTCGACACCGGCGGCCGCCCGGCCGACCGCACCGAGGTGGCCGTACGCGTACGGTTCCTGCACGTCGTCGACCGCGGCGTGGTCAGGGAGGGTCCCGGCGGGCCCGAGGCCGTGGACGAGCTGACCGTGGACGGCGAGCGCCACCTCGCCTGGCAGGAGGCGACCGAGCGCGAGGTGTCCGTACCCGTGCGGCTGGACACCGTCCTGGGCCGGACGGTGCGCACTCCCGTCGACGTCCCCGCGGGCACCGACCGCGAACCGGTCCTGGACGCGTCGGGCCGCACCGCCGGCGCCCTCGTCCGCCGGTGGAACGCGCTGAGGGGCACGGTCGAGGTCGGCGCCGAGCCCGTCGCGGACGGGGTGTTCCGGCTCACCGTGCGCGTCGAGAACACCACGCCCTGCCCCGCGCCCGACCCCGTGGACCGGGGCGCCCGGGAGGCGGCCTGCGCCTACGCCTTCGTCTCCACCCACACCGTGCTGCACAGCCGCACCGGGCGCTTCGTCTCGCTCCTGGACCCGCCCGGGCGGCTGCGGGAGGCGGTCTCGCGGTGCGAGAACCAGGGCACCTGGCCCGTTCTCGTGGACGACGACACCGAAACCGACACGGAGACCGGCGGCGCAGGTGACGGATCGTTCGCCCGCACCGTGCTCTCCTCCCCCGTCACCCTGTACGACTTCCCCGAGGTGGCGCCCGAGAGCCCGGGCGACCTGTTCGACGGCACGGAGATCGACCGGCTGCTGATCCTCGGCGTGATGAGCCTGACCGAGGAGGAGAAGCGGGAGGCACGGGCCTGCGACCCCAGGGCGCGGGAGATCCTGGACCGCTGCGCGGGGCTCGGCCCCGACGAACTGCTCGCCCTGCACGGCGCCATCCGCGAGTTCCGGCCCGTGGGGGAGGAGGCGTGAGGGACAGGACGGTACTGGTCGGCGGGGTGCGGCTGGGAAGAGGTGGACGGGTGCGGCTGCGCCCCTCCCCCGGCGCCGACATCCTCGACCTCGCCCTCACCGGGCGCACCGCCGAGATCGACGCGGTCGAGGAGGACATGGAGGGCCGCGTCCACGTCGCGGTGGTCCTCGACGACGACCCGGCGGGGATCGACTTCGGCACCAGCGGGCAGATGGGCCACCGCTTCTTCTTCTCCCCCCAGGAGCTGGAACCGGCCGGACCGGCCGAGGAGCCGGCCGCGCCCCGCGCCCGGGTCCTGGTGGCCGGGATCGGCAACGTCTTCCTCGCCGACGACGGGTTCGGCCCCGCGGTGGCCGAGGCGCTGCGCGAGCGGCCCCTGCCCGACGGCGTCCACGTGGCGGACTTCGGCATCCGCGGGATGGACCTGGCCTACCGGCTGCTGGAGGGGTACGACACGGCCGTACTGGTCGACGCCGCGCCCCACGGGCAGACGCCCGGCACGGTGTCGGTCATCGAACCGGACGCCGGCGCCTTCGACGGCGCCCACGCCGCACCCGAGGCGCACGCCATGGACCCGGTCAGGACGCTGGCCCTGGCCCGGCGCCTCGCGGCCGACGGCGGCGCCGGGCTGCCGCGCGTCCTGGTCGTCGGCTGCGAACCGCTGGTGCGCATGCGCGGCGACGAACCGGACGTCGCCGTCGGGCTCAGCGAACCCGTGCGGCGGGCCGTGGGCGAGGCTGTCGGGCTGGTGGAGTACCTGGTGGAGGAAGTACTCGCAGGGAACACCGGGAAGGAGGTGAACCGATGAGGAACGGCCTCTTCATCCCCGCCGCCGTGGTGCGCGTCGCCGTGGGCGTCCTGCTGGCCGCCGCCGCGGCGACCGCCGCGGCGGGAGCGCCCTCCCTGGTGCGGTACATGCGGATCAGGGCGATGTGACCGGTACGGCGGACGCGACGGCGGGTCCGCCCCTGCCGCGGTGCCCCTGCCGGCAGGGCACAATGGTGCCCGCTCCCTGGCCCTGCAGGCGGCGCCCGCCCGCACTCACGCACGCACGCACGGCAGGAGAACACGCCCGGTGTCCCCCAGAACCTCCCCCGGCAAGCGGCGGCGGCCGCCCGCCGCCGGCCGGGACCGCACGGGCCGGCGGCCCGCACCCCGCAGCGCTCCGGATCCCGCCCCGGATCCGGAGCTGCGGGCCGACTGCGGCTCCTGCTTCGCACTGTGCTGCGTCGCACTGCCCTTCGCGCCCTCGGCCGGCTTCGCCGTCGGCAAGGACGCCGGGCAGCCGTGCGGGAACCTGCGGGAGGACTTCCGCTGCGGCATCCACTCCCGGCTGCGGCAGGAGGGCTTCTCCGGCTGCACCGTCTTCGAGTGCTTCGGCGCCGGCCAGAAGGTCTCCCAGGTCACCTTCGGCGGACGGCACTGGCGCGAGGACCCCCGCACCGCCCGGCGGATGTTCGAGGTCTTCCCCGTCATGCGGCAGCTCCACGAGTTCCTGTGGTACCTGTCCGAGGCGCTGGAACTGCCGCCGGCCCGCCCGCTGCGCCGCGAACTGCGCCGGGCGCTGGAGGAGGTCGGCCGCCTCACCCGCGCCGGCGCCGGGGAGCTCGCGGAGCTGGACGTGCCGGAGGTCCGCCGCGGGGTCGACGAACTGCTGCTGTGCACCAGCGAGTTGGTACGGGCCGCCGCCCCCGGCCACCACGGGAGCCGCCGAAACCACCGCCGGGCCGATCTGATGGGGGCCCGCCTCAAGGGCGCCGACCTGCGCGGAGCCGACCTGCGCGGGGCGTACCTCATCGCCGCCGACCTGCGCGGGGCGGACCTGATCGGCGCGGACCTGCGGGACGCCGACCTGCGGGGCGCCGACCTGACCGGCAGCATCTTCCTCACCCAGCCGCAGGCCGACGCGGCCCGCGGAGACGCCCGGACCGCACTGCCCCGGCGGCTGGACCGTCCCGCGCACTGGCGGTCCGCGGCACGCGGCGGGGACTGAGACCCCGCGCCCCCGGGTTCGGGCTCGGGCCCGGCCTCAGACCAGCGGTTTGACCATGACGTGCTCCCGGCGGCCGCCTGGCAGCCCGTCGCCGACCGGGCCCAGGTCCTCGAAACCGTGGCGGCGGTAGAGGGCCGCCGCGTGCTCGTTGCCCGGCATCACCGACAGCCGCAGCTTCCTCGCCCCCGCTCTCCGGGCCCATCCCTCCACCGCCCGTACCAGCGCGTCCCCCACACCCCGGCCCCGCGCGTCCGGGCCGACCCACATCGAGACCAGCTCGGCCGCCTCCCCGCCCGGTTCCGCGACGCCGCTGACCTGGCCGACCGGCCGGCCCTCCAGCAGGGCGGCGAAGTGCGCACCGGGGACACCCAGCCGGGCCCGCCACCTCTCCTCACGGTCGCCGCCGCCCTGCCAGTCCGCGAGCCGGGACCCGAACGCGTACGGTGCCTCCGCGAGGGCGGCGAGCCGCAGCTCGCGCCAGCCGGCCCAGTCCCCGGCCGTCAGTTCCCGCACCACGACCGCGGGTGAGGGCCGCCACACGTACCGGACGTCGGGCTCGCGCTCCTCGTTGCGCCGGCCGTCGGTGCACTCCACCGCGACGAAACCGTGCCGCTCGTAGAACCGCCGCGCCGGGCCGTTGACCTGGAACGTCCACAGCTCCAGCCCGTCCGGCCTCCGCCGCTTCGCCAGGTCCGCGAACCGGTCGCCCAGCCCCCGGCCCCGCCACCCGGGGTCGAGGTGGAGCTGCTCCAACTCCCCCTCGCCGAGCACCATCATCCCCACCACCGCGTCCCCGCACACGGCCACCCACGTCTCCCGGAGCGGTACGACCACATCCCGGAACCAGGCCCGCACCTGCTCGTCGCCGTGCGCCCGGCGGACACCGGGGAGCGCCGCGGCGAAGGAACGCAGCCACACACCGGCCACCGCGGCGGCGTCGCGGGCCTGCGCACGGCGGATGACGGGATCGTCGCTCTCCACGCGACGCATCCTGGCACCGGCGCGGCCCCCGGCGCACCCCGATTACCCCGGGCGGGGCGACCACCCCCTCCATGCGCCGGAGTCCCGCGGCCGCAGGCGTGCCGCGCGCGTCCCGGGGTAGGCGACGGTTGCGTCCGGGCGCCTGCAGGTGGAGTCGCGAACAGGCGCCCGGGCGCCCTCGCACCGGTGGCCGGCGATCCCCCTCCCGGCGGCCACCGGCCGCTCCCTGCGCGCCCCGGCCCCCTGCCCGCCACCGCCGCCGAAGCGGCCCCACTGCCGGACGGACGACCGTAAGGAGCCACTGTGCCGGAGCGGGACCCCGCCGTCCGCCTCATGCTCGCCGGCCTGCTGAGAGCCAGTCACATGACGCCTCTGGAGATGCTGCCGGACACCGTGGCCGAGCACGCGGCGGCCGCCGGACTCCAGGACGTGCGGATCTACCTGGCCGACCTGCAGCAGTACTCGCTGCGCCTGCTGCCGGGCCGCGACCCGCTGCCGGACACCGAGGAGAGGGAGCTGGCCGTCGAGGGAACCGTGCCCGGCCGGGCCTTCCAGTACGGCCAGACCCTGCCCGCCGCAGGAGCCGGGCCGCACGGCTACCGGTGGTGGGTTCCCCTGCTGGACGGCACCGAACGCCTGGGGGTGCTGAACGTCAGCACCGCCCTCGACGACGACCGCACCCACGAGCACATGGGACTGCTGGCCGCCGTGACGGCGCTCCTGCTGGACAGCAAGGGCAGGACCAGCGACACCTCCGCCCGGCTGACGCGCACCCGGGAGATGAACGTCGCGGCCGAGATGCAGTGGCACCTGATGCCCCCGCGCACCTACGCCGACGGCCGGGTGGTGATCAGCGCGGCCCTGGAGCCGGCGTACCTCGTCAGCGGCGACGCCTACGACTACGCCACCGCCGGCCCCGTCGTCCACCTGTCGGTCTTCGACGCCATGGGCCACGACACCGCGGCCGGGCTCACCGCCGGTCTGGCCGTGGCCGCCTGCCGCAACCTGCGGCGGCAGGGGGCCTCGCTCACCGAGACCGGCGAGGCGATCGAGGACACCCTGGTACGGCAGTTCGGCAACACCCGCTACGCCACCGGGATCCTGGCCGCCCTGGACACCCGCACCGGTGTGTTCTCCTGGGTCAACCGCGGGCACCACCCGCCGGTCGTCATCCGCGGCGGACGCTGGTCCACCCTGCTGCGCTGCCCGCCCACCCATCCGATGGGCACCGGACTGGGCCTGGCCAGCACCCTGTGCCGCGAGCAGCTCCAGCCGGGCGACCGCGTGGTGTTCTACACCGACGGCATCACCGAGGCACGCGGGCCGGGCGGCCGCGAGTTCGGCCTCTCCCGCTTCCTCGACTTCCTCATCCGCCACCACGCCGACGGCCTGCCCGTGCCCGAGACCCTGCGCCGTCTGGTCCACGCCGTACTCCACCACCACGGCGGCCTGCTCCAGGACGACGCGACCGTCCTGCTGTGCGAGTGGTTCGGCCCCCGCCCCGAGGACTCCGGGCCGGCCGCGGCCCGGGCGGGTGTGAACCCCGCCTAACGGGAACCGGCGGCCGGGGGGCCGGGCCCGCCGCTGCCGGAGGGGTCCTCGCGCTCCGGCGCCGACGGCGTACTCCTGCGCAGGACCAGAAGGGCGATGTCGTCCGCCGGGCTGCCCCCGGTGTGGACCGCCAGCTGGTCCAGCAGGCCCGCGGCCACCTCGCGGGGAGAGGCGTCCACCCAGCCGGCCAGCCGCTCCTCCAGTGGGAAGAAGGCTCCGGCGGAGTCACGCGCCTCGGTGACGCCGTCCGTGCAGAGCAGCAGCATGGCGCCGGGCGGGAGGGGGAACCGCTCGACGGCGCGGGACTCCGGAGCGAGGGAGCCCAGCCCGAGGGGCACCCCGGAGTTCCGCAGCGGGACCGGACGGACCGCCGGCCCGGTCCGCTCCCGGTGCAGCAGGTACGGCGGGATGTGCCCGCAGTCCACCACCTGGACCTCCCGTCCGCCGTCGGCGTTCAGGACGAGCGCGGTGACGAAGCGTTCGGGCTCCCCGGTCTGCGCCTCGAAGGCGTTGTGCCGGACGACCGCGCTCTCCAGGGCCTCCACGACCGCGGTGAGTTCCGGCTCCCGGCCGGCGGCCTCCCGGAAGGCGCCCAGTACCGCGAAGGCCGTCCCGATGGCGGGCAGCCCCTTGCCCTGGACGTCGGCGATGAGCACCCGGGTGCCGTACGGCGAGGGCATGACCTCGTAGATGTCGCCGCCGACCCTGCTGTCCTCCTCCACCGGCTCGTACACGCCGTCGGTCAGGAGCCGGTCGGTGAGCAGCGGAAGAGGGCGCAGGATCTGGCGCTGCAGCGCGGCGGCGGCCGAACGCAGCCGGCTGATCTCCTCGTCCCTGCGGCTCCGCTGCCAGGCCCCGGCGACGCTCAGCCCGCCCAGCACCGCGGTGAAGGCGACCGTCGAGAGGTTGGCGGAGACCGTCTGGAAGGGGTCGTAGAGCAGCAGCCCCACCAGGACGACGACGACCCACCCGGCGGCGACTGCGGTCTGCCGCACCGTGCCGCGGCCCGCGACGAAGGCCGGGAGGAAGATCAGCAGGGGGACCAGCCCGAGACCCCGTTCGGTCAGGTAGTCGGGCACCACCACCAGCAGCGTCACGAAGACGAGCAGGGCCGCCAGGGTCCGGGAGCCGAGCCTCGCGGGGGCGTGGCCCCTCATCCGGTTCCCGCCCGCCCGAGCTCCTCCGGGGGATCGAGAGCCGCGCACCGTTGCTTCCGCACCTTCCGTGGTCGGGTTCCGCCGGGACGGTCCGTGCCGCGCGGGACGGATCCGGTACCCCAACCCTCCCCCATCCCCCGGCCGTACCGGGGCATTCGCACGCCACGTCACCCGTGCGCACCAGCACCGTGCCACGACAACACCGAGGGCCGCCGCGGAGGCGCCCGGCGGCCGGGCGGCTCCGGCCTTCTGTCGCGGGCCGGGGAACTGCGCGATCCTCGCTCCATGACCAGACGCAGCCCAGGAACACGACTCCGCGCCAGAGCCCGCTGGTGGCCGCTTGCCGCAGGCCTCGCCCTGACCCTCACCTGGAGCCTCCCGGCCGGGGCGGAGGACCCCGCCGACGCCGGGCTGGCGGCCGCGCTCGACCGCGTCCTGGCCGACGACCGGCTGTCCGGCGCCGCGGCGGGCGTGGTCGTCGGCGACGCCGAGACCGGCCGCGTCCTCTACGAGCACCGGCCCGGCGACCGGCTGATGCCCGCCTCCAACGCCAAACTGGCGACATCGGCCGCCGCGATGGAACTGCTCGGCCCCGGACACCGCTTCCGCACCGACGTGCTGACCGACGGCCGGCGCCGCGGCCCGGTGCTCCACGGCGACCTGTACCTGCGCGGCACCGGCGACCCGACCATGCTCGCCGAGGACTACGACCGGCTCGCCGCCGAGGTCGCCGCCTCGGGCATCAGACGCGTCACCGGCCGGCTGGTCGCCGACGACACCCGCTTCGACGACCGGCGCCTGGGCCGTTCCTGGGCCGCCGACGACGAGTCCGCCTACTACTCCGCACAGATCTCCCCGCTGACCGTCGCCCCCGACACCGACTACGACGCCGGCACCGTCCGCGTGCGCGCCGTCCCCGGCGAGAAGCCCGGCGACAGGCCGGAGGTCACCCTGACGCCGCCCAACGACTACGTCACCGTCGACATACGCGGCACCACCGTCGCCGAGGGCGAGCCCGACACCCTCTCCGTCGAACGCGAGCACGGCGGCAACACCATCGTGGTCGACGGGGACATACCCGTCGGGGCGGATCCCACGGTCTCCTGGACCAGCGTCTGGGAGCCCACCGGCTACGCCGCCGCCGTCTTCGCCGACGCGCTCGCCGGCCACGGGGTGCGCGTCTCGGGCGGCACCCTCCTGGGCCGGGCCGTTCCCCGCGGCGCCGAGACCGTGGCCGAGCACCGCTCGATGCCGCTGAAGGAGCTGCTCCTGCCGTTCATGAAGCTCTCCAACAACAACCACGCGGAGGTGCTCACCAAGGCCGTCGGCCACAAGACCTCGGGCCGCGGCACCTGGAGCGCCGGGCTGTCGGCCGTCGCCGGCTATCTGGAGAGCGAGGGACTGGACACCGGCACCCTGCGCCAGGTGGACGGCTCGGGCCTGTCCCGGATGAACCTCATGCCCGCCGGGCAGCTCGCGCGGCTGCTGGTCTCGGTGCGGGACGAGCCGTGGTTCGGCCAGTGGTACGACTCCCTGCCGGTGGCCTGCGAGAGGGACCGCATGGTGGGCGGCACCCTCCGCTCCCGGATGTGCGGCACCCCGGCCGCGGGCAACGTGCGCGCCAAGACCGGCTCGCTGACCGGCGCCTCGTCGCTGTCGGGCTACGTCACCGGCGCCGACGGGCGCGAGATGTTCTTCAGCGTCGTGCTCAACAACCACCTCGCCTCCTCCGTGAAGGATATCGAGGACGCGATCGCGGTCACCCTCGCCTCACACGGCGGACAGGAGGGGGGCGGCGTGAACGGTGCGGAGCCGGCCGCCCCGCGCTCCACAACGCCCGGCACCCCGCCGTCGGACCTGGAGTGCTCCTGGGTCAGGCCGCGAGGTTGCTGACGCGCTCGGCGGCCTCCCGGATGGGAGCCTGATCGCCGCGGGCGGAGGGCCGCGCGGACGGAGGGCCCCGCGGACGGAGGGCCCGTGGCAGGAGACAACCGGAAGGATGGCGCATGGCACACTATTCCTCGCACCTCCGACGTTCCCGGCGGGCGCGGGAGCTGGGGATCGTGGCGGACGGCGACGAGCCGGGCCCGTACAACGCGATCACCGACGTGCCGGGCGTCACCGTGGGGCACACCACCGTCCGCGTGGAGCCCGATGTGCACACCGGGGTGACCGCCGTCGTCCCGGCGGGCATCGGGCCCCACCCCGGCGGCACCGTGCTGCCCGCCGCGCTGTTCACCGCCAACGGCTACGGCAAGCTGGTCGGCGCCACCCAGCTCGCCGAGCTGGGGCAGCTGGAGTCGCCGGTCGTCCTCACCTCCACCCTCTGCGCCTTCCGCGCCGCGGACGCCGTGGTGAGCTGGATGCTCGCCCGTCCCGAACACGCCGGGGTGCTCTCCTTCAACCCGGTGGTCGGCGAGTGCAACGACGGGTACCTCTCCGACATCAGGGCCCGGCCGGTGCGCGAGGAGCACGTGCTGGCCGCGATCGAGGGCGCCGCGGGCGGACCGGTGGCGGAAGGGTGTGTCGGCGCGGGCACGGGCACCTGCGCGCTGGGGTTCAAGGCGGGGATCGGCACCGCCTCCCGGCAGGTCGGTCTGGAGGCGGCGGGCACGGCCTCGGTGGGCGTGCTGACGCAGGCCAACTTCGGCGGGACGCTGCGGATCGCCGGTGCCGCCGTCCTCCCGGAGCCGGCCGGCCCGCCGGCGGACCCGGGTCCCGGAGAGGACGGCTCGTGCATGGTGGTCGTCGCCACCGACGCCGCGCTGGACGCCCGGCAGCTGGGCCGGCTGGCCCGCCGCGCGGTGTTCGCACTGGGCCGGGTCGGCGCCTCCTACGGCCACGGCAGCGGGGACTACGGGCTCGCGTTCAGCACCTCCCCGCTGCGCGGCGGGGTGCCGGCAGCGGTGCCCGACCGCTGCCTCGACCCGCTGTTCGGCGCGGTTCTCAGCGCGGTCGAGGAGTCGGTGCTCAACGCCCTGTGCGCGGCGGTCACCACGACCGGCCGGCTGGGCCGCACGGTGCCCGCGGTGCCGGTGGACCGGTTGCGCGAGCTCGCCGGGAGAGCTTCCCCGTCCGGCGCGTGACAGCCGGCGTACCGCTCCCCCCCCGGAGGGGACGGCACACCACGACGGACGGACCGGCCCGGCGCCCCGCCCTCCGCTGCGGCCGCCGCGCTCGCCGGCGGTCCGCGCGCTGATCGGTGCGGCGCTCACGGCCGCGGTCGACGAGACCGTCCTCCACCGGTGGCTCAACCGGCACCGTTTCCACGGCCGTTCGGCCCCGTCGTTCCCGAGCCCCCGCCCGGCGGGCCCGCGGCACCCGTCCGGCATCCGGGTGCCATCCGCATGCGTGCCGCCGTGAACGGCGGGTACGCGAAGGACACAACCCGCAAGGGAGTCACATCGGTCAGCGGAGTTCCGTGCGCTGACGCCGCCGGCGGCCGGGTGTCCGTCCCCCCGCACAGATCGGCCGCCGGCTCCTCCCTTCTCCGGCCGGCCCCCAAACGAGCCGAGACACCCCGACTCCGGCTCGCCTTGGACGAGGAAGCCGGGCCCGGGAGGAGGACGTGCCGCCCGGCGGGTCCGAAAGGGACCCGCACGAGGCGGCCGCCGTCCGTCCGGGTGCCGCGAAGGCCCGGCCTTCCGGCAGACCCTCGCCGCGGCACCCGCAGGGCGGACGGCAGGGCGACGGGACGTCTGGGCGACAGAGCTGTAGAGCGACAGATCGACAAATCCCTGCGGGTGACTTGGGAGGCCGAATGCAGCAGGCCGCCGCGCGACCGGGCCGCAGCGGGGTCACGGTGGAAGTCCCCAACGTCTCGAAGGAGATTGATCCCATGCGTCGTCTTGTCCGCGTGTCCGCGGTCGGTGCCGGTCTCTGCTGCGCCCTGTTCGCCGCCGCCCCCGCCGCCACCGCCGCCTCGACCAGCCCCGAGTCGGGCGTCCAGATGTGCTCCGAGCACGTCAACCCCGGCCTGCTGGGCGGCCTGCTCCCGAGTGCGGGCAGCCAGACCAAGGGCTGCATGACCAGCAACGCCACCACGGCGGAGTAGTACTCGGCGGCATCCCGGGTGGGTGCCCCGCGGCCGGGCCGCGGGGCACCCACCCGCCGTCGCGCGGCCCGCCCGCGTCCCACATGGCCCGCCGCGCACGGGGTACGAGGTCCGCGCACCGCAGGCCGTGGCAGGAAGGAGCCGTGGAACATGCCGGATCCCGCCCCCGCCCCGAGCGGGCCGCTCCCGCCGTACCCGCCGGCCCCCTGGAGCTTCCGGGGGCATCTGTGGGCGGCGCTCCTGCCGGTGCGCCACCGGCTGCCCGTCCCCCCGGACCTCCGCCCGCTGGCGGGCACCTCCCTGCTGGCGGTCGGGCTCGTCCGGTACCGGGAGGGCACCCTCGTATACGACGAGCTGGCCATGGGCCCGCTGGTCCGGCGCGGCCGCCGCGCCGGACTGCTGATCGACCGCATCTGGGTCAGCGACACCGCGTCGGTGCGGGGCGGCCGGGACATCTGGGGACTGCCCAAGGAGCTCGCCTCGTTCACGTGGACGGACGGATCGGTGCGCGTCACCGACCACGACGGCCCGGTCGCCGGGCTGGCCTTCGCCCCGGGGAGGCTCCGGCTCCCGGCTCTCCCCCTGCCCCTTGCGGGTTTCTCCGGCTCGGCCGGGCGGCGGCTGTTCGTCCCGGGCCGCCTGGTGGGTTCCCTGCGCCCCGAGAGGGTGGCGGTCACCTCGTGGTCGGACCGGCTTCCGCCCCTGGAGCGCACCACCGCACGGCTCTCGGCCGCGGTGCGCCCCTTCCGCATGACCGTTCCCGGACCGGTGCGCTGCTGACCGCCGGTGAGGCGGGGGCCTCGCCGGCCGGGGCGCGGGCGGGGCTCAGTCCCGGCCGGGCCGGCGGGCGAGCAGGCTGTCGTCCAGGTGGGCCAGCAGGTCGGCGGGGTTCTCGTAGACCTCCGCCGCACCCGCCTCCTCCAGCTCCCGCCGGGTGATGCCGCCCGAGAGCACTCCCACGCAGGGCACGCCCGCCCGCCCGCACGCAGCCACGTCCCACACGGTGTCGCCGACGAAGACGGCCCGTTCCGGAGTGACCTGCGCGTCGTCGAGCGCGGAGCGCACCAGGTCGGGCGCGGGTTTGCTGGCCTCCACGTCGTCGGAGCTGGTCGCGGCGGTCACCGCCTCCTCCGCGCCCACCGCGCGCCGCATCGCCTCCAGTTCGTCGCCGCGCGCGGAGCTGGCCAGGACCACCGTCCAGCCGCGGTCGGCGCAGGCCCTCAGCAGTTCGGCCGCTCCGTCCAGCGGGGCCAGCCTCGGCCAGTACTCGGCGTACAGGGTGTGGTGGGCGGCGCTGACGGAGGCTGCCTCGTCCGGATCGTGGTCCTCGCCGAGGAACCGGGCGAGGAGCTGGTCGCTTCCCATGCCGATGGTCCGGTGGATCACCGACATCGGCACCCGGCGGCCGGACTGCCGCAGCGCCTCCCACCAGGCCACGGTGTGCAGGTAGGTCGTGTCCACCAAAGTGCCGTCCACATCGAAGAGCACGGCCTTTCCCGTTCCGTCGCCGCTCATGCGCAGCCCCTTTCCGCCGGTCGGCTTCCCGAGAGGCGTCTTCCCGGTTACCCCCGGACTCCCCGGCCATGGGGCGCTTGATCACCCGGTCGGGGGTGTGCTCACCGCCTCCCGGGCTGCCCGGCGGTGCCACCGGCGGCCCACCGCCGTTGGCACTCCCAGGCGGACAGCGTGCGCCGACTGGTGAAGCGGCGTGCGCGGCCGGTTATCGGGTCTGTGAACTCCAGTGATCTGGCCAGCAGTTGGAGAGGGCGGCGGAAGTCGTCCGGGGCGGGGTCGGTGACCGCCGGGTAGACCGGGTCGCCCAGGACGGGGACACCCAGGGAACTCATGTGCAGGCGCAGCTGGTGAGTGCGGCCGGTCACCGGCACCAGCCGGTAGCGGCCGAGTCCGCCGCGGTGCTCCAGCAGTTCTACGCGGCTGGCGCTGTTGGGCTCCCCCGGCACCTCCCGCGCGGCGATGACCCCGCGCTCCTTGACGATCCGGCTGCGCACCGTGCGCGGCAGCTCAAGGCCCGGGTCGTGGGGCGCCACGGCCTCGTACTCCTTGTGCACCCGCCGGCCCTGGAAGAGGTCCTGGTAGGCGGCGCGGTGCTCGGGGCGGACGGTGAACATCACCACGCCCGCGGTGAGCCGGTCCAGCCGGTGCGCCGGGCTGAGCGCGGGCAGCCCCAGGTCGCGGCGGAGCCGGGCCAGCGCGGTCTCGGTGACGTGGCGGCCGCGCGGTGTGGTGGCCAGGAAGTGCGGCTTGTCCGCGACGACCAGGACGTCGTCGCGGTACAGCACCTCCACCGCGTACGGCACCGGCACCTCCTCCGGCAGCTCCCGGTGGAACCACAGGTGGGCCCCCGGCCGGTAGGGGGCGGCGGGCGCCAGGGGGCCGTCCGCGCACCAGACGGCGCCCTCGCGCAGCATGGCGTCGATCAGGGCGGGCGCCACCGCGGGCAGCCGGTCGACCAGATGGTCCCGGACCGTCTCCCAGCGGCCGTCCTCGGGCAGCCTGAGGCGGACGGGATCGATCCCGTGGCGCTGCGGCAGGGGGGAGGGCGGGACCGGGCGTCTGCGTCTCATCTCGGGGGCAAGCCTAGTGCCGTGCGGTACCGGGACGGCCGGCCCGGACGCCGGGCGGGCCGCCGTAGGATCGGGGTGACCGTCCACGCCCCTTCCCGGAGGTGCCGGTGTCCCCCGACCAGAGCCCCCGCGTCCTGACCGACCTCGGCGACCGCATCGCGCGGGCGGCACCGGACGAGGGAGGGGCTCTGTGGCGGCTGGCCGAGTCCGGACGGCAGCTCGACGCGAACCTGGTGCGCCTGCCGCCGGGTGCGTCCGTCGGCGAGCACGCCGAGAACGATCTGGACGTCCTGCTGCTCGTGATCGCCGGCGGCGGGGAGGTGGAGGACGGCTCCGGCGGGCGCCGGGCGCTCGCCCCCAGCGCCCTGGTGTGGCTGCCGCGCACCTCGCGGCGGGCTCTGCGGGCGGGCCCGGACGGTCTGGTCTACCTGACCGTCCACCGCCGGCGGCCCGGCATGACCGTCGGCGCGCGCCCGCCGTCCGTGGGGCGCGCCGCTCCCGGCGGGGACGGGGGCGGTGGCGAGGGCGGCGAGGGCCCGTGCATGCTGGACCGGGTCTGTCCCTCCTGCGGCCGGATGAACGAGCGGACGGGCTCGGGCGTCTGCGAGCGGTGCGGCGAGCCGCTGCCGTCGCCGGGGACCGCGTAGGCGCCCCGGCGCGCAGGGCCCGCCCCGCTTTCCCGGTCGGCCCCGTTCAGCGCCCCTGGCAGCTGTGGAGGAGCAGGAGCAGAAGGGCCGTACCGGCCAGGCTGACCAGCAGGGAGCCCAGGCACCCGGTGCGGTTGGAGAAGAAGAAGAACACGGTCACCGTCTCGGGGATCGTCGCACGGATGCCCCGGCGGGTGCCGGGGCACCGGGCCGGTGACCCGCACCGCCCCTGCTCACGTGTGCCCCGAACTGCCCGCGAAAAGCACTCGGGCGAGTTCGTCGTCCAGTGAGGGGCGGATCTTCGCCGAGCACGCCCCGCCGGTGGCCTCGTCGACCACCTCGATCACGCAGCGGGCCTCGTGCATCGCCTTGGGGCGGTCGGCCGAGGCGCGCTGCGCGACGCGGTCGAAGAACTCCTGGGGGCTCATCCGCATGCCCGAGGCCGGCTCGTCGGGCGCGTACGCCACCCTGCGCAGATGCTCTCCGACCTCGCGTGGGAGCTGGGCTGCCAGCTTCTCCGCGACCGTGGCCGGGACCCGTTCCGCGAGGGTCTCCAGGCTGGCCCGGGTGGCGGTCTCGGCCGCGCCGGGGTTGTCCAGCCGGGCACGCGCCTGTACCTGTCCGAGGAAGGTGTCGTACCGCATGGTCACCTCGTCCCTTCTTCGCTGACCCAGCCCCGGTACCCGGGCGAAAAGGGAGGAAACACCCGTTCGGCGGCTCCGGTGACGGCTCGGGTCCGGCCCCGGTGACGGGTTCGGGCCGGGGCCGGACCGGAGCGGGCAGTCGTGTCAGGAGCCGCCGCAGACGGTGTCCGGCACGGCCGGGGACCCGGTGGCCGTGAAGCCGAACGTCGCCGAGCCGTCGGGGGCCAGCCGCGCGTTCCAGGCCGCGCCGGTGGCGATCACGGTGTCGCCGGAGCGGGTGAGCGTGGCGTTCCAGACGCTGCCGACGGTGAACCCGCCCTGCGGGGTCCAGCGCACCTGCCAGCCGTCGACGGGGGCGGAGCCGTTGTTCCGCACCGTCACCTCGGCCTGGAAGCCGCCCGACCACTGGTTGACGACCCGGTAGTCGGCGGTGCACAGCGCCTGGCCGGGGCCGCCCGGGTCACCGGGCTCCTCCGGTTCCTCCGGCTCTCCGGGCTCCTCCGGGCCGGCGTCGGTGTAGGTGAGTCCGTACCCGTAGGGGAACAGCGCGTCCTTGCCGTCGCCGTCGTTGACCGGCTGCTGGGCCGCGGACCGCATCCAGGTCACCGGTAGCTTCCCCGTCGGCGCGTGGCCGCCGTAGAGCACGTCGGCCACCCCCGCGCCCTCGGTGCCCGGCAGCCAGGAGGCGAGCAGCGCGTCCCAGCCGTCGAGCTGCCCCGCGATGTCCAGCGGGCGGCCGGAGACGAGCACGACCACGACCGGCACCCCGGAGGCCTTGAGCCTGGAGAGGGTGGCCAGGTCCTCCTGGTCCAGTCCCATCGGACCGGGCCGGTCGCCCTCCATCTCCGCGTACGGCCTCTCGCCGACGACGGCCACGGCCACGTCGTAGGAGCCGTCGATGCCGTTGCCGTAGCGGTCGTAGGCGACCTTCGAGGGGTCCGAGGCCGCGGCCCGCATGCCCTCCAGGATGGTGGTGCCCGGTGTGATGTCACCGCTGGAGCCCTGCCAGGTGATGGTCCAGCCGCCGCTCTGGTTGCCGATGTCGTCGGCGTTCTTCCCCGCCACGAAGACCTTCGCCGACCCGGCCAGCGGCAGCAGCCCGCCGGAGTTCTTCAGCAGCACCTGGGACTTGCGCACCGCCTCCCGGGCGAGTTCGCGGTGGGCGGCGGAGCCGATCGTGGAGGTGTAGGAGCGGTCGGTGTAGGGGTTCTCGAACAGACCCAGCTCGAACTTCTTCGCCAGGATGCGGCGGTTGGCGTCGTCGACGCGCTCCATCGGCACCCGTCCGGCCCGCACCTCGCCGCGCAGCAGCTCGATGAACCTGCGGTAGTCGTGGGGCACCATCACCATGTCGATGCCGGCGTTCACCGCGTCGCGGACCTCGGAGGCGGTGAAGCCCTCCCGCCCGTCGAGCTGGTCCACGCCCGCCCAGTCGGACACCACGAAGCCGGTGAAGCCCAGTTCGCCCTTGAGGACGTCGGTGATCAGGTAGCGGTGGCCGTGCAGTTTCGCGCCGTTCCAGCTGCTGTAGGAGACCATCACCGAGCCCACGCCCCGCTCCACCGCCTCGCGGAACGGCGGCAGGTGGATCGCGCGCAGCTCGGCCTCGCTCAGCTCGGTGTTCCCCTGGTCGTCGCCGCCGGTGGTGCCGCCGTCGCCGATGTAGTGCTTGGCGGTGGCCAGGATCGAGCCGGGGGCGTCGAGCGAGGCGCCCTGGAGGCCGTCGATCAGCGACGTCATCGCACCGGGCAGTTCGGGTGTCTCGCCGAAGGATTCGTAGGTGCGTCCCCAGCGGTCGTCGCGGGCCACGCACAGGCAGGGCGCGAAGGTCCAGTCGACGCCGGTGCCGGAGACCTCCTCGGCTGTGGCGCGCCCGATCCGCTCCACCAGTCCGGGATCGCGGGTGGCGCCGAGCCCGATGTTGTGGGGGAAGATCGTCGCCCCGTGCACGTTGTTGTGGCCGTGGACGGCGTCCACGCCGTAGATCATGGGGATGCCCAGCGGGGTGGACAGCGCGGTGCGCTGGAAGGAGTCGTACATCTCCGCCCACGCCTGGGGGGTGTTGGGAGTGGGGGCGGAGCCGCCGCCGGACAGGACGGAGCCGATGCGGTAGGCCGCCAGGTCCGACCGCGTCTCCAGCGCGCTCCGGTCGACCTGGGTCATCTGGCCGATCTTGTCGTCGAGGGACATGCGGGACAGCAGGTCCTCGACGCGGTCGTCCACCGGCAGGGCCGGGTCCTCGTAGGCGGGCGGCGCGTCGGCCGACGCCGCGGCGGGCGTGCCGTTCAGACTGCAGGCGACCATCAGGCTCACCGCCGCTCCCGCGGTCATCCGCCGCAGCCGCCCGCGCAACGCGGTGCCGGCCGGTGTCCGTCCCGTCCGCTGTCCGGGGGTCCCTCTCGTCGTCCGTCTCATCGCGGTGCCGTCCTTCCGGTGGGGCCGCGCTCTCGGCACGCGGCCGGTGGGGGGCTTCCGGCCCCGGCCGGCGGCCACCGGGCCGGACGTCCGGCCCCGGCGGAGGAGACACCGGGGCCGGACGCGGAACCGGTTCGGCGGCGCGCCCTCATCGCGCCGCCGGACCGGGGGTTCCCGACCGGGACTCCAGGCGCGGGGAGCCTTCCGGACGGGTGGTCGTGGTTCAGGGGCGCAGCGGCGGCTCCGCGTTGCGCACCAGCTCCAGCGCCTGCTCCGGGAACCACTGGCCGGCCGCCGGGTCGACCGTGCCGCGCGCGGGGTCCAGGGGCCCCTCGGTGCCGCGCAGGCACAGACCGTCCGACTCTCCGGGGATCTTGATCCACAGGCGGGCGTCGTGCAGCGGGTCACCGGTTCGGGTGGTGGGCCGCGCGCCCAGGCCGCGGTCCGGCGGGTTGCACCACTCCTGCGGGTCCGGGTACAGGTCCGCCGGCGCGGTCCACGGCCCCTTGCCGTTGCGGCTGGTGTCGGTGACGAAGTGGGGCTGGTCGGACGGGTCCGCGGTGACGTTCTCCTCCAGCCAGGCCCGGGCGTCGTTCCTGTCCGACCACTGGTCGGGGCAGGAGGCCGCGTCGCCGCCGCCCTGGACGTACTCCACGCAGCCGGACACCAGCTTGCCGTACCAGGCCAGTTCGTCGTCGGCCCGGTAGTTGGAGGCGTTGAGGTAGAAACCGGCGGTCCGCTCGATCCCGGCCTCGACCAGCCGGGGCGCGATGGAGCCGACGCCGTGCCAGCCGCTGTGCCCGGCGTCGAGGTAGACGGTGGCGCCGGGCCGGGCCGAGAGGGTCTCGACGGCGTAGCCGATCTCCTCGTAGCGGGCGGCGGTCAGGGTGCCCTCGTCGTCGTCCTGGCCGCAGTCGGAGGGCAGCAGGGCGAGGGAGTCGGGTTCCAGGACGATCAGCGCCCTCCTGCCGCCGAGGCCCCTGGCGACCTCGTCGATCCAGGCCTTGTACTCGGCGGTGTTCGCCGCGCCGCCCGCCGAGTACTGCGAGCAGTCGCGCCCGGGGACGTTGTAGAGGGCCAGCACCGGCAGGGCGCCCTTGCGCGCGGCGTCCCGCACGATGCGGGCCACCTCCTGCCGGATGCGGCTGTCGTCGCCGTTCCCGTTGAGCCAGACGGCCTGCGGGGTGGTCACCATCCGGGCGATGCCGGCGGCGTCCCGGTACTCCCCCGCCTCGGCCAGTTCCCCGATCTGCGTGTACGCGTCGGGGTTGGCCGGCGGTACGTACAGGCGCTCCCCGCCCCGTCCCCGCTTCTGCGCTCCCTCTTCGGCCCGGTCGGCGGCCCCGGCCGTCCCGGCGGCCCCGGCGGCCAGCGCCAGCGCGGCGGCTGCCGCGGCTGCGGCTGTCCCTCTTCTGCGTCTGTGCACGTTCCCGGCTCCTGACGTGGGCGGTTCGGCGGAGCACTCCCCCCGCGGCACGGCCCGCCGCTTGATGGGAGCGCTCCCATGCTCGCTGCCAGACCTTCCTCCCGCAAGCGCCGTCCGTCAAGACCCCCGCCCGGTTTTTCCGCGGAGCACGCCGCGCCCCGCACCCCGCACCAGGGGCTCTGGTTGCGGAGGCGAAGGACGAGGGCGGCGGCGGAGCACCCGCCGCGCGGCACGCTCCTCTAGAGTCGGAGACATGGCTGCAGACGAGGCGAGCGTACGGATCGACAGCTGGATCTGGTCCGTCCGGCTCACCAGGACACGTTCGATGGCCGCCGACGCCTGCCGCGGGGGCCACGTCCGCATCAACGGGGACCGCGTGAAGGCCTCCCACCAGGTGCGCCCCGGCGACGAGGTGCGGCTGCGCCACCTGGGCCGCGACCGGATCGTCGTCGTCACGCGCCTGGTGCGCAAGCGGGTCGGCGCCGCCGTCGCGGCGGAGTGCTTCGTCGACAACAGCCCGCCCCCGCCCCCTCGCGAGTACACCGCCCCGGCGGCCCGGCGCGACCGCGGCGCCGGCCGCCCGACCAAGCGGGAGCGGCGCGAGATCGAGCGGCTGCGCGGTCGCTGACCCAGCCCGCCCCGCGGGAGCGGGCCGTACGCCGGCGGCGTGCGGCCCGGTCCCGCACGGCCGGGACCGCGCGTCCGCCCCCTCGCACCGCCCCAGGATTCGCGGCGGGGAATCCCCCGGTCTCCCATGATCCCGGTCACACCGCGGCACCGGCGCCCCCGGTGATCCCGCTCCCCCGGAACCGGCCCCCCGCCCCCCTCCCCACACCATCGTCCAATTTTCAACAATTTGCCGGACGGAACCGCCGGCGAACCGCGACGAGGCAGGTCCGAGGGCGCTGCCGGACGTGCTGTCAGGTGATGCGAAGTACGCCCCCACCTGTTTTCTTTTGACACCGCGTATGACTAACATCGCTCCGTCCTTCGCCGCCCTCACCAGCGGCGACCCGTCACCGTGAACCACTGCTGGGGAGAGATGGCACTGCGCATCCGTGTGCCGAGGCGGCAGGGGCGGTCGGCGAGCAAAACGTTCCGCCTGGGTTCGCTGCGTCCGAACTCGATCCGGACGGCCCTGCTCATCCTGGCCGTCGTGCCCAGTCTCGCCATGGTCGCCCTGTGGGGTGTCAGCACCGCCCAGTGGGCGCGGGACTGGGAGGTCCAGAAAGACGAGAAGGCCCTCGCCGCCCGTGCCGGCACCCCGGCCAACGCCGTCTACTTCAACCTCCAGGAGGAGCGGCGCCTCAGCGCCGAGATGCTGGCCGAGCCCGACGGCCAGACCCGTACCGCCCTGCGCGAGCAGCGCGCCCGGACCGACGAGGCCATTCGCGCCTTCCGTTCGCTGTCCGGCATCGACGCCTCCAACGCACCCGAGGACCTGCGGGAGATCGTCGAGCTGACCCGCTCGGACATGCTCCGCATCGACCGCATCCGCCAGAGCGTGGACAACGGGGTGGCGGGCCAGGCCGACGTCTTCCGCTACTTCACCGAGCTGATCGCCGTCGACCTGCGGCTCTTCGAGACCCTGAGCCGCTCGCAGAACAGCGAGGTGACGGCCCGGGCCAGGGTCCTGATCGACCTGTTCTGGGCCAAGGAGATGCTCTCCCGCGAGGACGCCCTGCTCGCCCGGGGCTGGGACGCCCGCAGGATCACCAACGGCGAGCACTCCAGCCTGACCGAGTGGATCGGCGCGCAGCAGTTCCTGCTGGAGAGCCGGATCGCGCCCCACCTGCCCCACGAGGACCTCCTGCTGTACCGCCAGATGACCACCAGCAGCCACTGGCTGGGCAAGGCCGAGACGGAACGGGTGCTGCTGGGCGCGCACTCCCACAACGAAACGTCCGGCATCCCCCTGCCCGACTCCGAGGCCGAGTGGCGGAGCTCTGTGGACGCGATCACCCCGCAGTTCCAGAAGCTGGTGATGAACCGGACCATCGACATCAACCGGGTCGGCGACGAGGCCCTGGCGTCCCTGGAGCGCCGCATGACGATCGTCGCCGCCATCGGCCTGGCCGCGGTCCTCCTGGTCGTCACGCTCAGCCTGCGGACCGCGAGCGTCCTGCGGCGGCGCGTCACATCACTGCGCCAGGAGGCCCTGGAGCTGGAGAGGAAGCTGCCGGACGTCGTCGAGCGGCTGCGCCGCGGCGAGGCGGTCGACACCGAGACCGAGGTGCCCCGGGTCGGTCACGAGAGGGACGAACTGGGCCGGCTGGGCCAGGCGCTCAACCTCGCGGGCCGCAGCGCCGTCGAGACCGCCGTACGGGAGGTCGAGCAGCACCGCGGCTTCGAGCGCCTGCTCCAGCGCATCGCCCGCCGCACCCAGCTCCTCATCGGCCTCCAGATGAAGAAGCTCGACGAGATGGAGCGCCGCCACGAGGACCCGGAGGTGCTGGAGGGCCTGTTCGACCTCGACCACCTGACGGCCCGTCTGCGCCGCTACGAGGAGAACCTGGTCATCCTCGGGGGCGGCCAGCCGCAGCGGCGCTGGCGCAAGCCGGTGAAGATGCTCGACGTGCTGCGCGCCGCGCTGGGCGAGGTACAGGACTACCGGCGCATCCAGGTCGAGGTCGAGGGCCGGCCCTGGCTGACCGGCCGCGCCGTGGGCCCGGTGGTGCACGTGCTGGCCGAGCTGATGGAGAACGCCGCCGCGTTCTCCAAGCCGCCCACCCCCGTGGAGGTGCGGGCCGGCATGGTCGGGCGGGGCCTGGTCGTGGAGATCGAGGACCGCGGCCTGGGCATGGAGCCGGACGAGTACGAGCGGGTCAACCGGCTCATCGCCGACCCGCCCCGCGCCGACATGCTCTCCCGCGCCGACGACGTCCGGCTCGGCCTGTACGTGGTCGCGCGGCTCGCCTCCGGGCTGGGTCTGGGGGTCGAGTTCCGGCCGTCGGTGTTCGGCGGCACCCGGGTGATCGTCCACATCCCCGAGGAGCTGGTGGCGGACCGGCCCGCCGACGACGCGCCCCGGAGGGCCGGCACGCGCCGCGAGGCGGACGCCGTACACGAGAGCGCGCCGCCGGCCGACGGGGCCCCCGCGCCGCTGCCCGTGC
>NZ_JBKJFM010000070.1:0-29304 GCF_046614825.1 Streptomyces nanhaiensis | reverse complement strand
AGCCGCTGCCGGCGGGGCCGCGGTCGAGGGCGACCGTTCCGCCGTGCAGGGCGGCCAGGCGCCGGGCGATGGCGAGGCCGAGGCGCGAGCCGGGGGCGCCGGCGGCGAAGGGCTGGAACAGGTGCTCGGCCTCGCCCGGCGGTACGCGCAGTCCCGTGGCCAGGACGCGGACGCGCAGCAGGGCGGGCAGGACCTCTGCGGTGAGCCGCAGCCGCCCGCCGTCGGCGAGGTGCCCGGCGGCGGCCAGCAGGTTGAGGACGATCTGGCGCAGCCGCGGGGCGTCGGCCTGTACGGCGGGCAGCCGGCGGGGCAGGGCGAGCCTGCGGTCGGCCGAGGCGAGGAGGGGGTGCCGGGCGGCGCCGTGGAACGCCTCGACGAGCACCGGGAGCGGGTCCAGCAGCAGCCGGGACAGGTCGAGGGCGTCGATCTCGGACCGGGACAGGTCCAGCAGGTCGTCGATCAGGCGCAGCAGGCGTGCGGCGTCGCCGTGCACGCGGCGGAGGGCGTCGGCCGCGCCGGTGTCGGTACCGGTGTCAGTGCCGATGTCCGGGCCGGAGCCAGGGCCGGGGACGCGGGTGTGGCGCAGGATGGCCTCGACCGGGGTGCGCAGTTCGTCGGTGGCGTTGTCCAGCAGCCGGGTCTTGAGCCTGCTGGCCCGTTCGGCCGCGTCGCGGGCCCGGCGGACCTCGTCGAAGAGCCGGATGCCCTTGAGCGCGGCGCTGATCTGGTCGCCGAGTGCCCGGTAGAGCGCGCCCCGGCGCGCGGCGGCAGTGCCCGTTCCCCCGTCCGGGCCCCCGCCCGGCCCCTCGCCCGGTCCGCCGTCGAAGAGCGCGAAGCCGAGTTGCTCCTCGCCGATGTGGAGGGGTTCGACGACCAGGGTGAAGCGGCGGTCCTGGGGCAGCAGCCGGTCCGGCAGCAGCAGCCGGGCCGGATGGGGCGCACCGTCGTCGTCCCACTCCGGCCGGGAGCGCCCGGGCTCCCCCGGCCCGTCCAGCCTGCCCGGTCCGACGGGTGCGCCGGGTGCGCCGACGGGTACGGGCACCGGCCGGGCCAGGAGGCGGCCGGTGCCCTCCCCGCTTCGGTGCCCGTCCTCGTAGAGCGCCAGACGGCAGCCCGGCACACCGGTGTCCGGCAGATGGCGGGCGAGCGCGCCGGTGAGCGCCTCCATGTCCACGGCGGTGGTCAGCGCGGTGCCCAGCTCCCGCAGCCGGCGCGCGTCCTGCTGCTCGGCCCAGCGCTCGTACTCCAGCAGCCGGTGGGACTTGTCGGCCACCATCAACCGGGCCTGTCCCAGGAGCCGTTCGGCCCTCGCCCGGGCCTCGGGGGCCAGGCGCGGGGCGAGCAGGCCGCGGGCGCGCAGCAGCGAGCGGTCCCACTCGGCCGCGTCCCCGGCGGTGCGGACGCGGTCGCCGACCAGACGCTCGACCAGCGGGAGGAAGGCCTCGCCCCGGCCGTCGGCGGCCTCTCCCCCGCCAGGATCCAGGTCCGTGCGCAGCGCGCCGGCCAGCGCCGTTCCGTGCTCGGGCAGTTCCTCGAACGGCTCCCCGCACCCCTGGTCCTCCACGGCCGCATCCCGGGCCTCCCGGGCCTCGGGCGCTCCCCACGCCCCCTGGGTGACAAGCGGCGAGTGGCAGCCGCAGGAGCGGCGCACGACCAGGGCGCCCGGCACCGCGCGCCGGGCCGGCGGCGCCGTGCCGCGCAGCCGGGCGAGGAGGGTGTCCACGGCCAGCTCCCCGAGCTCCGCGAAGGGCAGGGCGACCGAGGTCAGCGGCGGGTCCGCCAGCCGGGCCTCCAGCGAGTCGTTGAAGCCGACGACGGCCACGTCCTCGGGCACCCGTACGCCGCGCCCGGTCAGGAAGCGCAGGGCGTCGGCGGCCAGGACGTCGCTGCAGGCGACCACCGCGTCGAAGTCGCGGCCGGGCCGCAGGCCCCGTACGTCGGTCAGGACCCGCATCGCGGCGGCGCCGGCCCCGCCGCCGAAGTCCGCCGAGGCGACTGTCAGGGAGCGGTCCGGGGTGATGCGGTGGCGGGCGAGGGCGTCGGTGTAGGCGCGGTGGCGGTCGCGGGAGACGGGGTTCGCCAGCGGCCCGCGCACACAGGCGAGCCGGCGGCGGCCGTGGTCCCTCACCAGGTGGCTGACGGCCGCGCGCATCCCGGCGTAGCTGTCCAGCTGGAGGGTCTCGTGCCCCTCCAGGGCCCGGTTGAGGCTGACGACCGGTAACTCCCGCAGCCGCCGCACCAGCCGGGCGGCCCGCTCGTCGCCGCCGTCCGGCAGGCCGAGGGTGGAGGTCCAGCAGATGACGCCGTCCAGCCGTTCGGGGCCGACCAGTTCGTACAGCGCGGTGCGCGGCGCGCCCGCGGGCCGCAGGGGGCCTCCGGGGAAGCACACCAGGTTGACGTCGCACCGCTCGGCCGCCGCCAGGACGCCCGACCACAGGGTCGCGCCGACGCCCAGGTGGATGTTGGCCGTGACCAGCCCGAGGGTGGGTCTTCCCTTCCCCGTGCCTTCCCTCCGCGCCGGTGCGGCTCCGCGTTCCGCCATGGCCTGCCTCGCTCGTCGCTCGGTGACGGCCCCCTCGCCCTGCGGTGTCCCCTCCCCGGGGCGCAGGACGATAGCGGCGGGTACGCGTCCGGGCAAGACAGACCGTGGTCTGCCCTGCCCGGACGGTGTGGGGTGGGTGGGGTGGTCCGGCGGACGGTGGCGGGTCAGATCTTCCCGACGCCCGCGCCCGCGGTGACGATCGACTTCACCGACGAGGCGTTGTCGGCGGTGTAGCCGTAGGGGATGGAGGCGACGGAGCCGCCGGTCTCGCCCGGGCCGGAGTTGACGAAGTGGTTGTTCCTGGCCGCCAGGCCGCCGTCGTCCGAGGAGCCCTCACCGCGGTGGAAGGGGTCCTCGACGTTCTCGAAGTAGTTGCCCTCCACCAGCACGCCGGCGTTCTCGGTGGAGGCCACACCGTAACTGCCGATGTTGCTGTAGTAGTTGTTCAGGACGTGGACGGGGTTGCCGAAGCGGACCCGCGGGTGGCGCTGGTTGGTCCCGTCGAACCAGTTGTGGTCGTAGGTGACCCGCAGCTTGCCGCTGTCCTCGCCGCCGTTGCTGTCGGAGTGTCCGAGCAGGAACGTCTTGTCGTGGTCGTGGACGCGGTTCCAGGAGACCGTGATGAGGTCCGAGGCGCGCTTGATGTCGAGGGCGCCGTCGTTGGCGTTCGAGATGTCGTTGTGGTCGATCCAGACCTTGGTGGAGTACTGGACGTTGATGGCGTCGTCGTTCGAGCCGGTGAAGGTCAGGTTGCGGATGATCACGTTGCTGACGTTGCTGACGTTCAGCCCGCTGCCGGTGATCTTCCCGGAGGTGCCCACGCCGACGATGGTCTTGTTGGACGCCACCTTGGTCATGCCGCTGAGGTTGATGGTGCCGTTGACCTGGACGACCTTCGAACCGCTGCTCTGCACTTCCTGGACGAACTGGCTCGCGTTCGTCACGGTGACGGTGGGTCCGCCCGCGCCGCCGGTGGTGCCGGCGCCGAAGCCGATGGGCGAGTTGGCCGCCAGCGGGCTCGGCGCCGGCGCCTCCGCGGCCGAGCCGCTGAGCGCGTTGACACCGGTGAGGGTCATGGCGGCGGCCGTGGCGGCCGCGGCGCCGATCAGCTTGAAGCGTGCGCTCGTCCTGCGCATGGGGGGTGCTCCATCCGATGAGGGGGGATTTCACGGACACGCATGCGTGTGTTCGTTCCGTTACCGCGCGGCGACTCGTCTCCGATGCTAGGGCGGCGTCTGTGGACGATGACGGTTGCCGTGTGGACTATGGCGCGCACATGGCCGTAGGCCCCCTCACCGGTCGAACGGCCCGTGAACGCGGCGGAGTCCACGGCGCGGCCCGGCGAGCCCGGCGGCGCCCGAGGGGTGCGGCAGCGTCCGGACCGCCCGGCCCGTCCGGAAGACTCGTACAGGAGAACGGTTTTTGATCAAGGCCTGTGCAACGGGTGCGTTCATCGGTATTTTTCGCCCCCTGCCGCCCGGGAAGCGATGCGGCAGAGGTCCGGTTATGGGGGTGCCGTGCGCGATTTCAGCCTTCCGCCCGTGGTGGAGCCGATGCGAACGGGAGGGTTGGCGGACTCGGTCCACGAACTGGCCGAGCGCGACCCCGGCTTCGCACAGCTCGCCCGCCGCGAGGACCCGGCGGGCGGTGAGTGGGCCACCGTCACCGCCGCAGCCTTCCTCGGCGAGGTGAGGACCCTGGCCAAGGGCCTGCTGGCCGACGGCATACGGTTCGACGACCGGGTCGCGGTGATGGCCCGCACCCGCTACGAGTGGACGCTGTTCAGCTACGCGCTGTGGACGATCGGCGCCCAGGTCGTGCCCGTCTACCCCACCTCCTCCGCCGAGCAGGTGCGCTGGATCCTGGCCGACGCGCAGGTGGTGGCGATCGTCGTCGAGCACGAGGAGCACGCCATGACGGTGGGCTCGGTGTGCGACGCGGCACCGTCGCTGCGCCGCATCTGGCAGCTCGACACCGGCTGCGTACGGGAGTTGGCCGAGCTGGGGCGCGGCGTCACCGACGATCTGGTGGACCGCCACCGCCTCGCGGTGACACCGCGCTCGGTCGCCGCCGTCACCTACACCTCCGGCACCACCGGGCGCCCCAAGGGCTGTGTGATCACCCACGCCAACCTCGCGGCCGAGTGCGACATCCTGCTCGCCGGATGGCCCGGCCTCGTCGCCGCGCAGGGCGAGCGGCCGTCCATCCTCGCCTTCCTGCCGCTGTCCCACATCTACGGACTGATGGTGCAGGTCTTCTGCATCCGCAACGGCATACTGCTGGGCCACCAGCCCGAGATCGCGCCCTCCCGGCTGCTGCCCGCGCTCGCGTCCTTCCGGCCGACGTTCGTCTTCGCCGTCCCCTACGTCTTCGAGAAGATCTACCGCAGGGCGCGGCAGGCCGCCCTGGAGGCGGGCAAGGGCGAGGTGTTCGACCGGGCGATGGACGTCGCGGTGCGCTACGCCGAGGCCGTCGAACGGCACAACGCGGGCGCGGGTCCCGGCCCGGGCCCGATGCTCAGGGCCTCGCACGCGGTCTTCGACCGCACCGTCTACCGGAAGCTGCGGGCTGTGCTGGGCGGACGTGTGCGGTACGCGGTCTCGGGCGGCTCCACGCTGCGGCGCGAACTCGGCCTGATCTTCGCCGGCGCCGGGATCACCGTCTACGACGGCTACGGACTGACCGAGACCACCGCGGCGGTGACCGGCCAGCCGATGGGCCGCGTCAAGTTCGGCACGGTGGGCCGCCCGATGCCGGGCCACTCCGTCCACATCGCCCGCGACGGGGAGATCTGGGTGCACGGCGACGTCGTCTTCGCCGGCTACCTCAACGACCCCGAGTCGACCGCCAGGGTGCTGCGGGACGGCTGGTTCGCCACCGGCGACGTCGGCCACCTGGACGACGAGGGCTATCTGGTCATCACCGGGCGCAAGAAGGACATCATCGTCACCAGCGGCGGCAAGAGCGTCGCCCCCCAGGTCCTGGAGGACCGCGTCCGCGCCCATCCGCTGGTCTCCCAGTGCCTGGTCGTCGGCGACGACCGCCCCTACGTCGCGGCGCTGATCACCCTCGACCCCGATGCGGTGGAGCACTGGTTCCGGCTGCGCGAGAGGGAGCCGCTGTCCCCCCGGGAGATCCCGCGCGACGAGGAGCTGCGCGCGGAGGTGCAGCGGGCGGTGTCCAAGGCCAACAACGCGGTGTCGCGGGCGGAGTCCATCCGGGCCTTCCGGATACTGCCCGCGGAGTTCAGCATGACGGAGGGACTGGTCACGCCGTCGCTGAAGATGCGGCGGGCGGCGATCACGAAGATGTACGAGGCGGAGATCGAGGCCCTCTACGCCTCCTGAGCCCGGCGCCCGGATCACACGGAATTCCCGAAAATCCATGCCTGGAAACGGAGTTGACGCTCCCGGCGGGTCCACGGCACCACCCGCCGGGTGGAGATCACCGACCTCACCCCGGCCGAGCTCCGCGTGTGGCGGGCGTTCCCGCTCAACGAGGGCGTCGACCTCCGCGAGAGCGCGGACGACGACCCGGCGGACGGCGCGTCGTGGGGCCCCGGGCGCACCGTACGCGCCGAGGTCCTGCGGACGCTGCTGCTCGGCGGCCCCGCCACCGGTGACCGGGTGCCCGGCCTGAAGCTGACGGGCGCGCGCGTCACCGGGAAGCTGGACCTCATGTACGGGACGGTCGAGCCCGCCGTGCGGCTGCGGTCCTGCCACTTCGAGAAGCCGCCGAACCTGTACGGGGCGCAGGTCCGCGCCCTCGTCCTGAGCGGCTCGGTGCTCCCCGGCCTCACCGCCGGCACCCTCCACGTCGACATCGTGCTGCGGATGACCGGCTGCCGGGTCACCGGCCCCGTACGGCTCGCGGGGGCACGGCTGTCCGGGGCGCTCTTCCTCGACGGCGCGGTGCTGGGCGTCCCCGGAGCGCGAGGCGGCCGGCCGCCGGGCCCGGAGCGGGAGGATCCCGGGGAACGGCCGGAACCGGTCCTCCAGCTCGACCACGCGACGGTCGGCGCCGACGTCTGGGCCGTGAGCCTCACCGCCCACGGCCGGGTGCGGATGGACGGCGCCACCGTGGGCGGACTGGTGAACCTCGACGACGCCGAACTGCACGACCGGGGCGGTCTCGCCCTGGAGGCCGAGACCCTGTCGGTCGGCACCGACCTGCGCGCCGCCCGGCTGCGCGCCCGCGGCATGGTCAACCTCAGCGGCGCCACGATCCCCCGCCGGCTCGTCCTGAGCTCAGCGCGGCTCTCCAACCCCGCCGGGCAGGCGCTGCGGGCCAGCGTCAGCACCGTCGGCGAACTGTGGCTGCGCGGCACGGCCCCGGTGCAGGGGGCCGTGAACCTGCGCGGCGCCCAGCTCGACCTGCTGGAAGCCGCCCCGGAGGTGTGGCCCGAGCGGGTCAGGATCGACGGGCTCACCTACCGGCGGCTGTCCCCCCACCTGCCCGCCGAGCGGCGGCTGCCGCTGCTGGAACGCGAGGAGACGGGTTATCTCCCTTACGCATACGAGCAGTTGGCCACCGCCTACCGCACCGCGGGCGACGAGGTGGGCGCCCGCACCGTGCAACTGGCCAAGCTCCGGCGCCACCGCCGCACCCTGCCCCCGCACGCCAGGCTCTGGGGGTACGTCCAGGACGTGACCGTCGGTTACGGCTTCCGCCCGATGCGCGCCGCCGGATGGCTGCTGGTGCTGCTGCTCACCGGCGCACTGGCCTTCGCCCGGGAGCGTCCCCGCCCGCTCAAGGCCGACGAGGCTCCCGACTTCAACCCCGTCTTCTACACCCTCGACCTGCTGCTGCCGATCATCGGCTTCGGCCAGGAGGCCGCCTTCGCGCCCCGGGGCGTGCACCAGTGGCTGGCGTACCTGCTCATCGTCACGGGCTGGATCCTGGCCACGACCACCGCGGCGGGCGTCACCCGCGCCCTCAGCCGCCAGTGACCGCAGCCGCGCCGGGCGCCCCCGGCGTCCCGGGCCGGCCGACGCACGGTGACGGCGCACGGTGACGGCGCACGGTGACGGCGCACGGCCCACCGCCCCGCAGCTCCGAAATCCCCTGGGTCGCCGGGCGGTCCGCGTGCCAGACTCCGCGCATGTCGATCCGGTATCCCGCTCCCCTGCGCCCCGGTGACCGCGTCGCCGTCACCTCCCCCTCCAGCGGAGTCCCCGAGGAACTGCGCGAACGGCTGGAGGTGGCCGTCCGCGAGGTCGAGAGGCGCGGCTACGAGGTGGTCGTCGGCGACTGCATGGACGGCTCCGGACACCTCAGCGCTCCCGCCGCGGACCGGGCGGCCGAGCTGACGGCGATGCTGACCGACCCCGGCATCAGGGCCGTGGTGCCGCCATGGGGCGGCGAGACCGCCATCGACCTGCTCCCCCTGCTGGACTGGGACCGGTTGCGCGCCGCCGACCCCACCTGGCTGGTCGGGTTCTCCGACGTCTCGACCCTCCTCACCCCGCTCACGCTCCTCACCGGGACCGCCACCCTCCACGGCAACAACCTGATGGACACCCCCTACCGGGTGCCCGAAGGCCTGCTCTCCTGGCTCGACATCGCCGCCATGCCGGAGGGCAGCGGCTTCACGCAGACCCCGCCGGGCCGCCACCGGTCCGGCGGGTGGGACGACTTCCACGCCCACCCGGAGGTGCGGGAGTACACGCTGGATGCCGCCGGCGGATGGGCCAGGCTGGACGGCGACGGTGACGTGGAGGCCGAGGGGCGCCTCATCGGCGGCTGCGTGGAGACGCTGTGCAACATCGCGGGAACGCCGTACGGCGATGTCTCCGCCTTCGCCCGTGCCCACGCGCCCGAGGGGCTGATCGTGTACGTCGAGGCGGCCGAGCAGGACGCCTTCACCATCTGCCGCAGCCTCCACGGCATGAGGCTCGCCGGGTTCTTCGACGCCGCGAACGCCGTCCTCGTCGGCCGCACCGCGGCCCCCGACAGCGCCTCCCTCACCCAGCACGAGGCCGTGCTCGACGCCCTCGGACCGCTGGGCGTGCCGATCGTCGCCGACGTGGAGTGCGGGCACGTCCCCCCGTACCTGCCCCTGGTCAACGGGGCGCGCGGCCGTGTCATCAGCACCCCGGAGAGGAACGAGATCGTGCAGACACTGGACTGACGCCACGGACGCGCGGCCCTTCGGTGACGTCCCGGTCCTGCGCTCGGCCGTCGGCGTGGCCGCCCGGCGGAAGGGGCGGACCGGCGGAAGGGGCGGAACGCTCAGCCCGCCCGGCCTGCGGTGAGGTGGGCCTCCACCGCCGCGACACCGTCGACGCCCTGGCACAGGCCCACGACCACCGGGACGAGACGCGGCTCCGGGACGTCCCCCCGAAGGGTGACGACCCCGTCCCGGACCTCGACCGCGACGGCGTCCTCGTCCAGGCCGAGGATGTCCCCCAGGACGTCCTGCTCGACCTCGTCGCGGATCTCGGCGTCGGAGCGGATGAAGACGTCGAGCAGGTCGCTGCGGGTGACGATGCCGGTGAGGAGCCCGTCCTCGTCGACCACCGGCAGTTGCTTGACGTGCCGCCTGCGCAGTTCCCGCGCGACCCGGGGGATCGTCCAGTCGGCGCGGGCGGTGAAGACGGGGCTGCTCATGAGCGCGCCCGCGGTCCGGGCCCGGGCCTTGCCCCAGGAGCGCTCGTCGTCCCCGTCCTGCCCCTGCGGATCGGGCATGCCGGTCTCGTGCCGCAGCACGTCGGAGGCGGAGACGACACCGACGGGGGCGCCGTCGTCGTCGACGACCGGGGCCGCGACGATGTCGTTCGCGTCCATCAGGGCGGCGGCCTCCGGCAGCGGAGTGTCGGGGCGGAAGGTGACCACGTCCTCGGTCATCACGTCACCGACCGTGTGGCGGTACAGCATGGCATCGGCCTCCTCCGCGTTACGGCTGGGCCGCCGCGCCCTCGCCGGCCCGTCCGCGCCGTCCTCCCTACCCATGACAGCACCGCGCCGCTCCGGCGGCCAGTGCCGTTCGGCCCGACGGGGAGGTCTGTGGTCCCGCGACCAGGGCCGCTGTCCTATCCTCGGCCGATGCGCTTACACCCCATCGACCGCCCGGCCGATCTCGACACGGTCCGTGAGTCCTACGACCGGGTGGCCGACAACTACGTTCACATGGTCCGGACGACGGGCTGCGGCGACATCCGCACCCATCCCTGGCTCAAGGCGTCGATCGACGCCTTCGCCGACACCGTGCGCGGACTCGGCCCCGTCCTCGACGTCGGCTGCGGCCCCGGAACGGTGACCGCCTACCTCGCCGAACGCGGACTCGACGTGTCCGGGGTCGACCTCTCCCCCCGCATGATCGAGAACGCGCGCCGCCTCTACCCGCACTGCCGCTTCGACGTCGCCTCCGCCACCGACCTCGACCTCGGTGAGGCGTCCCTGGGCGGCGTGCTCGGGTGGTGGTCGCTGTTCAACCTCCCCCGCGACGTCCTCCCCCAGGTCCTCGCCATGTTCGCGCGCGCCCTGAAGCCGGGCGGGCACCTCATCACGGCGACGCACGTCGGCGACGAGGACATCGCGCGCACCGAGGCCTACGGAGGTGTCCCCGTCCGCTGGACGACACACCAGTGGCGGCCGGAGAAGCTCGTTGAGCTGATCGAGCGGGCCGGCCTGCACCCGGTCGCCGAGCTCCGCCTGCCCGCCGAGGAGCAGACCGGTCCGGGCGTGGTCGTCATGGCAAGGCGCCCCGGCTGAGGCACGGGCGCCGGGCCCCGTCGCCCGGCGCCTGCCGCCGCCGTCCGCCGTCCGCCGGCGGGGCCCGCCTCCTCGATCGGACGAGGGCGGCACGCCTCTTGATAGGCAAGCGGTCACTTGCCTATTGTGTTGGCCGTGGCGGAGGACCTCTTCAAGGCACTGGCCGACCCCACCCGCCGGCGCATCCTCGACGAGCTGGTGGAGCGGGACGGCCAGACCCTCTTCGAGATTTGCGCACGGCTGGCGACCAAGCACGGTCTGGGGCTGTCCCGCCAGGCGATCAGCCAGCACCTGGCCGTACTGGAGTCCGCCGGTCTGGTCGTCTCACGGCGCCAGGGCCGCTACAAGTTCCACGACCTGAACACCGAACCCCTCGAACTCATCGTGACCCGATGGCTCAGGCCCGACACCCCGGAGAGCACACCATGAGGATCCACCTCACCAGCGTCTTCGTCGACGACCAGGACAAAGCCCTGCGCTTCTACACCGACGTGCTGGGCTTCGTGAAGAAGCACGACGTCCCGCTGGGTACGGACCGGTGGCTGACCGTGGTCTCGCCGGAGGATCCCGACGGAACCGAACTGCTGCTCGAACCCTCCGGCCATCCCGCGGTGCGGCCGTACAGGACGGCACTGGCCGAGGACGGCATCCCGGCCGCCTCCTTCGCCGTGGACGACGTACGGGCGGAGTTCGACCGGCTGCGCGGGCTCGGGGTGCGCTTCACCCAGGAGCCGCTGGAGATGGGCGCGATCACCACCGCGGTCCTGGACGACACCTGCGGCAACCTGATTCAGATCGCGCACAGCGGGTGAGGCGCCGGCCCGGGCACCGTTCGCCGCTTCGGGGATGATCTACGGCAGGACACCCGCCCGAAGAGGGAGAGCACATGGCCACGACACCGGACGGCCGAACCGTCCCGCCGCCGCACGCCGACGAACGCACCATGCTGGAGGGCTGGTTGGACTTCCACCGGGAGACCCTGGTGCTGAAGTGCTCGGGGCTGGACGACCGCGGCCTCCGTACCGCCCCGCTGGAACCGTCGCAGATGACGCTGCTGGGCCTGGTCCAGCACCTGGCGGAGATCGAACGCAACTGGTTCCAGCGGGTCTTCGCCGGACTCGACGTGCCGCCGGTCCACGCGGACGCCGGCCGGGACGGCTTCGGGCTCGTCCCGGAGCGCGGCATGGACGAGGCGCTGGCCGCCTGGCGCGCCGAGGTCGCGCGGGGACGCGAACTGACCGCCGGCGCCTCGCTGGAGGCGACCGGCAGACTCTCGGAGCAGGAGGCCGCGCACCTGGGCAGCGAGGACGTCTCGCTGCGCTGGATCCTGGTCCACCTGATCGAGGAGTACGCACGCCACAACGGCCACGCGGACCTGCTCCGGGAGCGCCTCGACGGCACCACCGGCCCCTGAGCGAACCCGCGCCGGCACCGCTGTGGTGTCACAGTGCCCGGCGCATACAGACCCGCGGCCATCGGTCCAGGCCGTGGGCCGCTTCGCGCTCGCGGATCTTCCGCAGACCGGGAGCGAGCCCGGTGTCGTCCATGATCTGGAAACCGCAGCGTGCGTAATAAGGGGCGTTCCACGGGACCTGGGCGAACGTGGTGAGAGTCAGAGCGGGTGCGCCCTCGCGCGTGGCGTGTGCCGCCAGATGCTCCAGCAGCGACCGGCCGACACCGCGGCGCGCGCTGTCCGGATGCACCGAGACCTGCTCGACGTGGAGGTTGCCGTCGACACGGTCGGCGATCAGGTATGCGACCGGGACATCGGCGCCGTTGGCCACGACCCAGGCCAGCCCGGCATGGTGGTAGCGGGCGAGCTCACCGAGCGAGAGCGGCTCGTCCTCGGCGATCTCCGGCATGCCGATGTCCCGGAAGCACTGCCCGGCGGCCCTCTCGATGTCCTGGAGGACGGGCAGCTCGTTCAGGCGCACAGCTCGGATGGACATGCACGCATTCTCCACGGCACACCGGAAGGCACCGGCGAACACCCCGGCACAACCGCCCGGTCCTTTCAGTGGTCCAGGGCCGCCACCTCGGCCCAGACCGTCTTGCCGACGGGGTCGCGCGGGACCGCGCCCCAGCGGGTGGCGAGGATGTCCACCAGGAGCAGGCCGCGCCCCGACTCGTCGTCGGCGGACGGCGAGGGCGGAGCGGCCGGAGGCGGGACCGGGGAGGCGTCCGAGACCTCGATGCGGACCACGTTCCCCCGCACTTCGAGCGCGAGACGGAAGCCGCGTCCGGGCACGCGGCCGTGCCGTACCGCGTTGGCGGCCAGCTCACCGACCAGCAGGGAGACGGTGCACGAGAGGTCCGATACGGCCGGCCACCCCCACTCCTCCATGCGCCGCACGGCGAGCTTCCGGGCGAGCCGCGCGCCCTTGGCGGATGACGTGAACCGCATGGTGAACAGCCGGGGTTCGGGGCCTCCCGGGTGTGCCGCGCCCGGCTGCGGGTCTTCGTCGGGCGTGGTCGTCGTCATCAGCACGAAAGTCGTCCTTCGCTTCCTCGTTCGATCCGCAACGTAGGCGGATCATTACGTTCCGTGCTTCAGGATCGACCGGCGAGCCTAGGCTCGGAAGGGGATGAAGCCTTACCTTCCAGCCTGTAAGAAACGGAAGTGATGTTTTGGCCAAGGATGTTGATCCCGGGGCATCGATGGCGGCCCTGTTCGGCTCGCGGGTGCGCAGACTCCGCGTCGCCGCCGGGCTGACCCAGGCGGAACTGGGCGAGAAGGCGCATGTGGTCGCCAGCCGGATCACCCAGGTCGAGCGGGCCTCCGGGGCGAGACCGACGCTTGAGCTGGCGCGCACGCTGGACGACGCGCTCGCAGCGGACAACCTGCTGGTCGACCTGTGGCCGTACGTCTACCGCGAGACGTTCCCCGACTGGTCGCGCAGGTTCATCCACCTCTCGGAGCGGGCGGTGTCCATCAAGCAGTACGCGGCGCACGTGGTACCCGGTCTTCTCCAGACCGAGGACTACGCACGGGCCGTACTGAGCCTTGACGTACTCCTCAAGAGCCGGGAGCAGTTGGAGGAGCGAATCGCCGCACGACTGGCGCGGCAGGGGCGACTCCGGTCATCCGACTGCCCGGACCTGTGGGTTGTCTTGGACGAAGCGGTGTTGAGGCGTCCGATCGGCGACCGTTCCGTCATGCGTGACCAGTTGGTCCGACTGTTGGAGGCCGCCCAAGAGTTCCGCATCACCGTGCAGGTGCTGCCGTTCGGACAAGGCGGGCACGAGGCGCTGGGTGGTTCGCTCACAGTGCTGGAACTCCCGAACGGCTCGGAAGTGGCCTACAAGGAGGGCGCCGACTTTGGTCAGCTCATCGAGGAGCCGTCCGAAGTCAAGCGCTACTCGGAGATTTACGATCGGCTGCGGGCGGCAGCCCTGCCCCCGCTCATGTCGCTCGACATGATCCGATCCGCGCTGGAGGACAACCGTGAAGCGAGTGTCCCGTCCCGATCTCAACGGCGCCGAGTGGCGCAGGAGCAGCTACAGCAACCAGGCGGGTGGCGACTGCGTCGAGGTGGCCGACGGCTTCCCCGGCATCGTCCCCGTCCGTGACAGCAAGGTCCCGCACGGGCCGGTGCTGGCGTTCCCGTCGGCGTCCTGGGCTCCCTTCATAAGCGAGTTGAAGGCCGACCGCCGCGCCTGAGCGATCCGGGGGCCGGTGCGTGTCGGCTTCCCGGTCCCGCCGGACCCTCGCCCACGAGGGTCCGGCGGGCCACGAACTCCCTTGAAGAACCGGGAGAAAGAACCTCCCACCCACCCACCCTTTCCCCTCGTCACCCGTACGGGTGACGAGGTTGCGGGTTTGAGAAGTGGGCGGTTACGTTCACCGCGACAACCGCAAAAAGTTGCGGCCCCCGGCCGGGACTGGCATCCCGATCGAGGGCCTCACCGATCAGGAAGAGCGCAACTTCCCGATGGCTGACTCGCAGTTTAGCGCGCGTTCGCGCGCCCGCGCCGGTGGACCGACATCCGGCGTGATCCATGTACGCACCCGCCTCACCACCGGTTTCACCGTTCTCGCCAACGCCCTCGCCCAGCGGCCCGGCAGCGCGGTCACCATCGGGGTTGCGGCCTACATCGCCTCACTCCCGGACGGCGCTCCGGTGAGCATCACCGCGCTGTGCGAGCACTTCTCCGAGGGCGAGATCCTGATCTCCCGGGCCCTGCGGGAGCTGGAGGCGTCCGGGTACCTGGAGCGGCGGCGCGAGCGCGGGCCGGACGGCCGGGTCCGCACCCGCACCTACTTCCACGACGTACCGCCGGGCGACGACGACCCGGACCCCACGCCGCCGCCCGGCCGCCGGCCCCGCCCCGCACCCGCCCGCGTGCCCGCGCCGCGTACGGCCTCCGACCCGGCACCCCTGCCGTCTGCCCCGGCACCGGCCACCGCTGCCCCGGACCCGCTCCCGGCGGTGGTGCGGTCGCCGCAGGCGCCGCCTGCTCAGCCCGCTCCGCTCGGCGAGGCCGATCCGGACGCGGTGCGGGTCCTGGCCTCCCTCCGCGCCGCCGACCCCCGGCTGATCCTCTCCGAGAGCGAGGCCACCCGGCTCGCCCCGGACGTGGCCCGGTGGCTTGCGGCGGGCGTGTCCCCCGCCCGGATCACCGAGACACTCACCGCCGGTCTGCCCGAACGGCTCCTGGCCCGCCCGGCCCGCATCCTGGCCTTCCGCCTCGGCGAGCCGCCCCTGCCCGCGCCCGCCCTGGCCCCGCCACCCGCCAAGCCCGTCGTCCTGCCCCTCCAGACCTGCGACGGCTGCGAGCGCGCCATCCGCGCGGCCCGGCCCGGCCAGTTGTGCCGCGACTGCCGCACAGAGCGCGAGGAACTCCGTGCGACCGGCTGACTCACCGGGCACGGGGCCCGCACGGCAACCAGGAAGGTCACCGTCACGATCCCGGAGGATCTTCTGGAGGAGTTCCGGCCCAAAGCAGCCGAGCACGGGCTGTCGGCGTACTTCACCGAAGCCCTGCGCCTGAAGCGGGAGCGGGACCGGCTCCGGGAACTGGCCGACTGGTTGGAAGAGGAGCACGGGCCGGTCACCGAGAGCGAGCGCGCTGCGGCACTGCGGGAGCTGGAAGACCTCGAGGCCGAACGCGACCGCCGCCGCACGGCCACACGGAACCGCCTCGGAGAGACAGCGTAAGGCCGAGGAACCGTCGGGCGATCACAGGGACTGACAGATCGTCGCCGGTGTGGTTACGATGCCGACGATGAAGAACTTCTCCTCTTGTGGATTGGGGGAATCGTTCACGCAAGGTGAGTGCTGATGGCACATCACCTCGCGAACACGATTCCGTCCCGCCTGCTGATGTGGCAGCGCGTGCGCGAGTACGCCGTGCCACCGTCCATGATCGAGACCGCGGCCGCACGGCGTGCGGCCGGTGACTGGGCGGGGGCCTGCGCCGCCGCCCGCGTCGACGTCGATCTCGATCTGCGCGCCGTGCGCGAACGCCACGGCACCGAACTCGTCACCCGTCTCCGTGCGGATCTGCGGCGGCTGGCGCCGGATCTGCTGCGCTGGCACATGCCCCGGATCGCCCCCGACGGGCGGCTGCGGCCCGGCCTGACCGTCTGCCTGGCCCGTTATCCGGCATCACCCGGCGCCACGTCGCCGCAACTGGTGGTGCGGACGCCTCCCGCCTGGGCGGACGCCGGGCAGCGGATGTCCCTGGACCTGTGGGAGGGGCCCGGGAGCGACCCTCCGGGGCACCATCCGCATCCACACCCCGACCGGCGTTTCCGGCTCGACCTGCACCGGCATCTGTGGGACGCCGGGCGGAGCGCCGAACTGGCGCGACGGTGCGGTGTGTTGGGAGCGGGCGGGGCGCCGTCCGTGGAACCGTGCACGCCCGATCGGCCCGCTGTTCCCGATTCCCCCTGGGCGGTGGGGCGTTGGGCCGCCGAGGCGGGGTTGCTGCTGCGGGCCGAGGGGCTCACTCGCGGGGCCTTCGCCGTGCGGCTCGGTGCGCGCAGCCGCGCCGTGCTCGAACTCTTCGCCCCCGACGACAGTCACGTCCCGGCCCTCCGGCCGCTGCGGGAGTCGTTGCCGCCGCAGGAGGTCGCGGCGCTCCCGGTGCTGCCGGAAGCGGCGGCCCGGACTCTTCCGGATCTGGAGCTGCTGCGGGCCGGGCTGGTCACGCCCGGCCGGCTGCATCCGCTCGTCGCAGCCGCGCTGGCGGAGTCCGGTGCGGCGCCCGTGGCCGACGCGGTATCCGTGTCCGGCCCGGTCGCCGGGCCCGATGATCCGCACCGGGTGGAGTGCAGGGGCGAGGTCCACCGGATCGCGCTGCGGGACGGGGTGCTGGCGGCGGTCGACCACGACCCGGCCCAACTGCGGCGCGAGGAGCTGCTGGTGGCGCTCGGCGGGCCGCCGCTGCCCTGCCTGCGGGCGATCGACGCGGTGCACCGCAGCCCTCAGGAGCTGCCCGCGGTGCGGGAGCGACTGCGCCACGGTGACGTGGCCGGGGCACTGGCCGTGGTCGAGGGGCTGCTCGGCCCCGGTGCGGTCCTGCGCGACGGGCCGCTGCGGGAGGAGCTGAGGTCGGCCGCGGCACGCCGCATCGACCACGGTCTCTTCCGCGCGGGGCTGGTCGCCGTGCACCCCGCCGCCGGTACGGAAGCCGCCGCTGCGGAGGCGGACCGTCGCCCCCGGCTGAACCGCCACACACCTCCCGCGATCCGCCACAAGCGGGTCGGCCGGGTCCGGCCCCGCACCGCTCTGACCCGCTGACCGGCTGCTCGGCCGACCGGCCGTTCCCCGCCGAAGTCACTTCATCCGCGCAGCACTCCCCAATACGTCCGGGGCGGGCCGTCGTCCCGCCCCCTGTTCCGATTCAGGTGATGCCCATGTCCTCCAGCACCCTCCTGCCCACCGCTCCCCCGGCCGACGGTGTCGGCGACGCCGATCGCGTAACCGGCGCCCGTCTGGCCGTCGCCGGCGACCTGCTGTCCCTGCTGCGGACGACCACCACCGAGCCACGCGCCGACGAGCAGCTCGAAGCGCTCACCCTGGCCGTCGCGGCCGATCTGCCCGTACTGCTCTGGGGGGAGCCGGGCATCGGCAAGACCGCGGCCCTGACGCAACTCGCGGCCTCCCTCGACCTGCCACTGACGACCGTGATCGCCAGCGTCCACGAGCCGTCCGACTTCTCCGGACTGCCCGTCGTGGGCGACGACCCGGCCGTACAGGGGGTACCGATGGCGCCGCCGCAGTGGGCCGTGGAACTCGTGCGGGCCGGGCGGGGGCTGCTCTTCCTGGACGAGCTCTCCACCGCCACCCCGGCGGTCCAGGCCGCGCTGCTGCGGGTCGTCCTGGAACGGAGGGTCGGTGCGCTGCGGCTGCCGCCCGGGGTCCGGATCGTGGCGGCGGCCAATCCACCCGCGTCGGCGGCGGACGGATGGGATCTGAGCGCGCCGCTGGCAAACCGTTTCGTGCACCTGCACTGGACGCACGACCGGGAGGTGGTGGTGCGCGGGCTGGGCGGGGTCTGGCCCCGGGCCGAGCTGCCCCGGCTGGCGCCGGAGCGGCTGCCGGAGGCGGTGGCCTTCGCCCGGCGCGCGGTCTGCGGCTTCCTGGAGGCCCGGCCGACGCTGATCCACCGGCTGCCGGGCACCGAGACGCGGCGCGGCGGCGCCTGGCCGTCGCCCCGGAGCTGGGAGGCGGCGCTGACCCTGCTGGCCTTCGGCACGGCGGCCTCCGTCTCGCGGGAGGTGCTGGCGCTGCTGGTGCGGGGCGCGGTGGGGGACGGGCCGGGGCTCGAACTCCTGGCCCACCTGGACCGGATGGAGCTGCCGGACCCCGAGTCGCTGCTGGCCGATCCGGCCTCCGCCGAGCTTCCGGAGCGGGGCGATCTGCGCCAGGCGGCGCTGGAGGCGGTGGTGGCGGCCGTGGGGGCGCGGCCGGAGCGGGAACGGTGGGAGGCGGGCTGGGCGGTGCTGGTGAGGGCGATGGAGACCGGTGCCCCGGATCTGCTGGTCGCCCCGGCGAAGACGCTGGCCGCGCTGCGGCGCGACGACTGGGATGTGCCGGAGGCGGTGGATCGGCTGGCCGGGGTGGTCGGCCTGGCCCGGCGGGCGGAGCGGTCGGTCAAGCGGGGGCGGAACGAACGGCGGCCGAGGCCGGGCGTGTTGCGGAGGCGGGCCGATGACGGGGAACGCGAAGCGTCCGCTGCCGCGCCCGGTGCCCCGGCCAGTGCCGCCGCGGCCCGCGGCGGCACGCCCGGCGCGGGCCGCCGCGGCGGAGCCGGAACCCGATCCGGGCGGCTCCGGCGTCCCGGCCGGCCGGACCGAACTCCCCCTGGACATGGAGAAGTTGCTGGCCGCCCGGCTGCACGCGGTGAAGGTCCGCCCCTATCTGGCCGACGCGCTGTTCGCGCTGCGCGTGGTGGAGGACCGCTCGGTGCCGACGATGGCGGTGGACGCGCACTGGCGCGTCTACGTCTCCCCGGGCTTCGTGGCGCGCACCCCGCTGGAGGAGCTGGCGGGCGTCTGGGTGCACGAGGTCTCCCACCTGCTGCGCGACCACCACGGGCGGAGCGCGAGATACGCGCGGGAGCAGGGGGAGTACGGGCGGGGCGAGTCGCTGCGGCGGAACATCGCCGCCGACTTCGAGATCAACGACGACATCTACGGCGACGGGCTGCCGCGCCCGGCCGGTGCGGTGCTGCCGTCGCTACTGGGGCTGTCCGACGGACTGCTGATGGAGGAGTACCTGCGGACGGCCTCGATGTCGGGACTCGCCGCCGACCTGGCCTGGCTGGACTGCGGCAGCGGCGCCGACGGGCGGGAGCGGCCGTGGGAGCTGGGGCCGGGCGGGGCGTACGGGCTGAGCAGGCAGGAGCGGGACGCGGTCCGCTTCCGGGTCGCCGAGGGAATCAAAGGACGGCCGGGCGACGCGCCGGAGGGCTGGCGCCGGTGGGCCGAGGAGGCGTTCCATCCGCCGCAGCCGTGGCGGCGGCTGCTGGGGTCGGCGATCCGCTCGGCGGCGGGCGCGCCGGGGGCGGGCGAGAACCACAGCTACCGGCGGCCCTCCCGGCGTTCGGCCGGGGTCCCCGGCGTGGTGCTGCCGAGCCTGCGCCGTACGCCGCCCCGGGTCCGCGTCGTGATCGACACCTCCGGATCGGTGAGCGACGCCGAGCTGGGCAGCGCGCTGCTGGAGGTGGTGGCGATCTCGCGGGCGGTGGGCGGGCGGCGCGATCTGGTCTCGGTGATCTCCTGTGACGCGGCGGCCGGGGTCGCCGTGCCTCTGTGCCGGGCCGAGGACGTCGAGCTGGTCGGCGGCGGTGGGACGGATCTGCGTTCCGGTTTCGACCGGGCACTGCGCTGCGGGCCCCGCCCGGACGTGATCGTGGCCCTGACCGACGGCCAGACGCCGTGGCCCTCCGATCAGCCGCCCTGCCGTACCGTCGTCGGCCTCTTCCCGCGCCCCGCCCGCGCCGTGGACGAGGACGATCCCTACTACGTCCCGGACGCCCCGCCGCCCTGGGCGCGCGTGGTCACCATCGGCTGAGAGCCCGCCCGCGGTCCCCGGGCGGCGGCCTGCGAGCCGGCCGGCGGGCGATCACGGTCGCCCCCGGGAGGTGAGTGCGGGGATGGTCCGGTGAACGAGGACGGTCGAGGGATGGGCCGTGCCGCTCCGGAGTGGCAGCCCTCGGCGGCACGGGGGGTGAGGGGAAAAGGGCTGGAGGCGGCGTAGGCGCGGGTGGGAGCGTGACCCCATGAACACGATCGATGACGTCATCGCCCTGGCCGCCGCCCACGGCCTGAACCTGTCCGCGCGGGACGCCACCGTGAACGAGGCGGGCCTGGACTACCGGGTCGTCATGGCCTCCGACGTGAGCGGCCTGAGGTGGGTGCTGCGCGTGCCGCGCCGCGCCGACGTCTCCGGGGGCATGGCCGCCGAGAGGCGCATCCTCGACCTGGTGGCCCCCGTCCTGGCCGAGGACGGCGTCGCGGTCCCCGACTGGCAGGTCCGCTCCCCCGAGCTGATCGCCTACCCGGCCCTGCCCGGCGCCCCGGGCCTGACCCTGACCGACGCCGGGGAGCCCGACTGGCACATGGACCCCGCCGACCCGGACTACGCCGAGCGCCTGGGGCGCCTGCTGGCCCGTCTGCACTCCATCGCCCCGGAGCGGGCCGAGGCCGCGGGCGTCGAGGTCCGCGCCCCGGCCCGGGTACGTCAGGCGTGGCGGGACGACATCGCCCGTGTGAGCGAGTCCTTCACCGTCTCCGCCGCCCTGACCGATACCTGGCGGGCCTGGATCGAGGACGACACCTGCTGGCCCGAGCAGACCGTGATGACACACGGCGAGATCTACCCCGCGCACGTGCTGCTGGACGAGGAGGGGACGATCACCGGGGTCCTGGACTGGACCACCGCCCGCGTGGACGACCCCGCCCGCGACCTGTCCTTCCAGTACGGCGCCGCGGGCGAGGAGATGCTGCGGGCCACTCTCACCGCGTACGAGCGGGCGGGCGGGCACGTCCATCCCGGCCTGGCGGCCCAGGCCAAGCACCTGTGGGACGCCTCCCCGATCGGGTACGCCCTGTACGCGCTGACCACCGGCGCCGAGACCGACCGGGCCACCGCGGCGGCGATGCTGAACCCCGAGGCCTGATGCCCCGCCCGGGGCGGGAAGGGTGCGCCGTCACCGCCGGCCGGGCCGGCCGCAGCCGTCATCGATCCGTGGAGGGCCGGGAGTTACGTCCAGAGCCTCGTACACGGGAGGCGATCGGCTTCATCAGAGCGTAAGGCGTGTCACCGTCAGTCGGGGAGGGCGTGTGCGGCCAGCGCGACGGCGGGCGGCACTGCCTGCCCCGGGGAGCCACGCCACAGCCCGCGGTCGGAGACGAACGGCACGGTTCCCGCGGCGATCGTGAAGACGCAGACATGGACGATGAGGGAGCGTCCGGTGTTCACGTCGCCGGTGTGCGGGCTCACGACGCCGGTGATGAGGCCGAGTGCGAGAAAGAGGTTGTGGAAGCCGACGTTGACTCGCCGCAGCCGGACCTACGGTGCGTCGGCGGTGCTTCCCGTGAGGAAGAACCGAAACTCCGGTTCCCGGTCGGCCGGCCGGGCAGGGCGACCGCCCCCGAGCGAACGGGCCCCGGTTCCGCTCGGGGATCGCCCGGCGGCGTTTCCGGCACCGCCTGCGCCCGGACGCCCCCGTGCCGGGCTGATGCCGCCCCTACAGCGGGGCCGCGTCGCGGGAGGGGGCGGCGGTGCTGGCGCGGACGGTCAGGGTGGGGTCGGGGGCGCGGCTGTGTTCGACGCGGTGGCCGGCGGCGACGGCCTTGAGCCGGCGGGCGGCCAGGGCGCCGTAGGCGGCTATGTCGCGGCGCAGCGCGGTCAGACCGGGGTGGACCAGTTCGCACAGCGGCGAGTCGTCCCAGGCCACCAGGGAGACGTCGGCGGGGACGCGGACGCCCAGGCTCTGCGCGGCGCTCAGGCCTGAGACGGCCATCACGTCGTTGTCGTAGAGGATCGCGGTGGGGCGGTCGTCGCCCTCCAGCAGCGCGCGGGTGGCGGCGCAGCCCTGTTCGCCGCTGTAGTCGGCCTCAACGCTCCGGCCGGTGACGCCGTGCTCGGCGGTGGCGGCGGCGAAGGCCTCGGCGCGGATGAGGGTGTGCCGCAGGACGGCGGGCCCGGTGACGTGGGCGATGGAGCGGTGCCCGAGGCCGGCGAGGTGGTCCACGGCGGTGCGCACCCCCGCCGCGTCGTCGCTCCACACGGCGGGCAGGCTTCCGGCGGCGACGGGGGAGCCGATCACCACGGCGGGCAGGCGCAGTTCCTCCAGGACGCGTATCCGGGGGTCGTCCACCCGCAGGTCGACCAGGAAGACGCCGTCGACCTTGCGCTGCGCCCACCAGGCGCGGTAGGTGGCCGTCTCGGCGTCGGCGTCGGGCGCGACGGTGAACAGCAGGGAGGTGCCGTCCCCGGACAGCTCGCTCTGGATGCCGGAGACCAGTTGCATGAAGAACGGCTCCATGCCCAGGGAGCGGGCCGGGCGGTCCACCACCAGTCCGACGGCGCCGGCCCTGCCGTCGGACAGGGCCCTGGCCGCGCTGTTGGGCTGCCAGCCCAGCTCCTCCGCGATGGCGAGCACCCTGGCCCGGGTCGCCTCCGAGACCCCCGGGCGGCCGTTGAGCGCGAAGGACACCGCGCTCTTGGTCACCCCCGCACGGCGGGCGATGTCCACCATCGTGGGACGCTTCAACGCTTCTCCCTCCCGCCCGCGGTCACCGGCGAACCGGGACTCATCCTAGAGCGGCCCGCCCACGCCCGGAACACCGTTCCGAAGGCCGCGGGGCGGCCTTCGGAAGGCCCGCACATCACCCGCGCCCGCCGGGGTAGGAGGCGAAGAGGACAACCGAGCGCAAAGGGCGCAGCTCGCCGCGGCGGGCACACGTGAACGCTGGAGGAACCGTGCCGGGCATTCTGAGCAAGATCGCCATTTTCTCCCGAACCCCGCAGGGCCGCCGACTGACCGCGAAGGCCAGGAGGATGGCGTCCGACCCCAGGAAGCGGTCCCAGGCCAAGCAGGCGCTGAGCAGGCTGCGCGGACGCGGGCCCGGGCGCCGTTGAGGCGTCCCGCCCCTTCCCGTCCTCGCGTACCGCCGCCCGCCGCCGTGGATTCACGGCGGCGGGCGGCGGCGTGTGCTGCCAGGATGAGGGCATGGTCGAGATCGGTACGGGCGGCACCGGCGGGATCGCCCTCGTTCACACGGCGGATCTGGACGCCTCCGTCCGGGCGGCGGCGCGCTCCCTGCTGGACGAGGTGTTCGAGGGGGACATGACCGACCAGGACTGGGAGCACGCCCTGGGCGGTGTGCACGCGCTGGCCTGGGAGGGGTCCGAGCTGGTGGGCCACGCCTCGCTGGTGCAGCGGAGGCTGCTGCACGGCGGCCGGGCGCTGCGCACCGGCTACGTGGAGGGGGTCGGGGTCCGCGCCGACCGGCGCGGGCGCGGGTACGGGGCGGCGCTGATGGGGTCGCTGGAGCGGGTGGTGCGCGGCGCCTACGACCTGGGGGCGCTGGCCTCCAGCGACGAGGCGCTGGGCTTCTACGCGGCGCGCGGCTGGCTGCTGTGGCGGGGGCCCGTCTCGGCGCTCACCCCCTCGGGCACCGTGCGCACGGAGGAGGACGACGGGTGCGTCCACGTCCTGCCGGTGGCGGGCGGCGCGGCCCTGGAGCTGTCCGGTGAGCTGGTCTGCGACTGGCGTGAGGGCGACCTCTGGTAGCCGGCCGGCGGAACCCGGCGGCGTCGGGCGCCCGGCGCCGCGGGCGCTGCGGCGCTGCCTGGCGCCGCGCGGCCCCCGCGAGAGGCCGCCGGGTCCCGGCCAAAGCGGCCGCGGGCGCCTTCGGCCGTTCGGCGGCGATCCCGCGCAGACGGATTGTCTGCGAATGACATGGGTGTCATGCTCACAACGCCTGTCGGTAAACCGGCGGTAACCCCCTACAGCACCGTGAGGAGCCGCACGTGAGCGATTCCCGAACCCAGCGGCGCACACCGTCCGGCGGCACCCCGGACGCACCCGACGCATCGGCCACCCCGGCCACCCCGGAAGCACCCGCCCGGACGCCGGGCAGCAGCCGCCGCGGCGTCCTGCGCGCCGCCGCCGCGACGGCCGGGCTCGGCCTCGCCGGGCTCCCCTCGGCCGCGGCCCACGCCGCCGAAGGCACCACCGCCGGCCGCGCCCCGGCCGCCACCGGGCAGACCGGCGCCGCGGGGACCGGCTCCTATCTGGTGGGACGCGGCATCGCGGACGCCACCGGTGAAGTGGCCGAGGTCGGCATGATGGGCTACGGGCGCACCGACCAGCAGGCCCAGGGCCTGCACAACCGGCTGCGGGCCCGCGCCTTCGTCATCGCCGACCGGGCCCCGGACGGAAGCGCCGGGGAGCGGGTGGCCCTCGTCGTGGTCGACTCCCCCATGATCTTCTCCAGCGTGCACCAGGCGGTGCTGCGCGCCCTGGACGAGCGGTACGGCGGCCTCTACAACGCCCGCAACACCATGATCACCGCCACCCACACCCACGCCGGACCGGGCGGCTACTCCCACCACCTGCTCTACAACATCACCACGCTCGGCTTCCACGCCAAGACCTTCGACGCGGTCGTGCGCGGCATCACGGAGGCCGTGGGCCGGGCCCACGCCGATCTGGCGCCCGCCGAACTCTCCCTCTCCCGAGGGGAGTTGCGCGGCGCCAGCGTCAACCGCTCCCGCGCCGCCTTCGACCGCAACCCGGCCGACGTCAAGGCGCACTTCCCCGACGCGACCGACCCGCTCACCACACTGCTGCGGATCGAGCGGCAGGGACGGCTGGTGGGCGCGGTCAACTGGTTCGCCACCCACTGCACCAGCATGTCCGGCGACAACCGGCTCGTCAGCGCCGACAACAAGGGATACGCCGCCTACCACTGGGAGCGCGAGGTGGCGGGCGCGGACTACCTGGCCGGTACCGCGCCCGAGGTGATCGCCGCCTTCGCGCAGACCAACGCCGGCGACATGTCCCCCAACCTCGACCTGGAGCCGCCGACCACGCCGGAGGACTTCGAGCGCACCCGCGCCAACGGGCTGCGCCAGTACGAGGCGGCGGTACGGCAGTTGGAGCGCCCCGGCACCCGGCTGTCCGGCGGCGTGGACTCCCGGCTGGTGTACGTGGACCTCTCCGACGTCACCGTGGAGGCGGAGTTCACCGGCGACGGGCGCACCCACAGGACGGCCAAACCGGCCGTCGGCGCGGCCATGGCGGCGGGCAGCACGGAGGACGGGCCGGCCTTCCCCGGCTTCTCCGAGGGCGAGAACCCCTTCTGGGACGCGATCTCCCACTCGGTGGTCTACACCGTCTCGCCGGAGCTGCGCGACGCCCACGCGCCCAAGGCGATCGCCGTGCCCATCGGGGAGATGAACCGGATCTACCCGTGGGTGCAGGAGATCGTCCCCGTGCAGCTGGTGCGGATCGGCCGGCTGTACCTGATCGGCGTCCCCGGCGAGGTCACCATCGCGGCGGGGCTGCGGCTGCGGCGCACCGTCGCGGAGGTCACCGGCGCGGATCTGGACGACGTGCTGGTGGCGGGCTACGCCAACTCCTACTTCCACTACCTCACCACCCCCGAGGAGTACGACGCCCAGCACTACGAGGGCGGCAGCACCCTCTTCGGCCGCTGGCAACTGCCCGCGATCCAGCAGGTCTCGGCACAGCTGGCCCGCGCGATGCGCGACGGGCGGGCGCTGCCGACCGGCCCGGAGCCGCCCGACCTGTCCGCCGCGCCGCTCGCCCTCCAGCCGCCGATCGTGCTGGACGCCCCGCAGATCGGGCGCTCGTTCGGGGACGTGCTGACCCAGCCGCGCGAGGGCTACCGGTCCGGCGAGCGGGTCACGGCCGTCTTCGCCGGGGCCCACCCCGGCAACGACCTGCACCGGGGCAGCACCTATCTGCGGGTGGAGCGGTACGAGGGCGGGGTGTGGCGCACGGTCGCCGACGACGGCGACTGGTCGACGGCCTTCCGCTGGGAGCGCGACGGGATCGCCGCCTCGAAGGTGACCGTCACCTGGGACGTGCCCGCCGGGGCCGAACCCGGCCGCTACCGCCTCCGCTACCACGGCGACGCCAAGCCCCTGGTGGGCGGGGCCCGTTCCTTCTCCGGCACCACGCGCACGTTCACCGTACTGACCTGATCCCTCCCCGTTGGCCGGGCGGCCCGCACTATGCTCCACCGGGCCGCCCGGCCGCCGAGGAGGTGGGGTGAGTGACGCACAACCCGGTACCGCTGCACCGGCTGGAGGTGCCCGCGCCGAACGAACTGCCGTTCGCCATCGGCTCCTTCGACACCATCGGCCCGCTGTCACGCGCCGCCTTCCCGCACCGGCACGTCTTCCACGAGATCGTGTACGTCACCAGCGGCCGCGGCACGCACGTGGTGGACGCGGTGCCGTGGCGGCTGAGCCCGCCGAACCTCTGCGCGGTCGCCCCCGGGCAGGTGCACCACTGGCGCGGGGTCTCGGGCCTGAACGGCTGGGTGGTGCTGTTCACCGACGACTTCCTGCTGGAGCACCCGGAGGACCGCGAGACCCTGCGGGGCCTGCGGGAGCGGCCGTGGCTGCGGCCGCCGCACGGCGAGGCGGTCCGGCTCTCGGCGCTGCTGCGGGAGATGGACCGGGAGTACCGCGGCCGGGGCGGGGGCTTCGTCTCCGTCCTCCAGTCCTATCTGCACGTCCTCCTCGTCCGCGCGAGCCGGCTGTCCGGCGGCGGCGCACCCGCTCCGGCGGGCGGGCGGACGGGCGCAACGGCCCGGGACTTCGGACGGCTGCTGGAGGAGTCGGAGGCGGGGCGGCTGTCGGTGCGCGAGTGCGCGGCACGCCTGGGCGTGTCGGTCGGCCATCTGAACGAGACGGTCAAGCGGGCCACCGGGCGCACCCCGGGGCAACTCCTGCGGCGGGCAAGGGTGCTGGAGGCCAAGCGGCTGCTGACGGGGACGGGGATGACGGTGGGCCAGGTGGCCCGGCACACGGGCTTCGCCGATCCGGCGTACTTCTGCCGCTTCTTCCGCCGGGAGACCGGTGTCAGCCCCGGCGCCTTCCGCCGCGGAGCCGGGGAGGGCGACGGGGCGAACGAGGACGGGGGCGGGGGCGGGGGCAGGGACGGGACCGGATCGAATCACCACGAACGCTGAATCCTGTCCATCGCCTCGGCCCGGGCACCCGCATAGGTTCAGACCTGCTCGCGAAAGGTCCATACCACCTTCCCCGATGCCAGGAGAGACCGTGGAAGACCACACCACCCCCCACTCCGAGACCGGAACCGGAAACGGAGCCGGTCCCGAATCCGGCTCCGGGCCGCGCCCCGGACGCTCCGCGTCCATCAGCCGCAAGAGCGTGCTCAAGGGAGCGCTGCTGGCCGCTCCCCTGCCGCTGCTGGTCGGCGGCGCTCCGGCCCTGGCCCGCACCCTGCGGCCGTCGTCCGACGGGGAGCCGCTCCCGCTCACCCCGTACTGCGACGACGGGGACGACCCCACACCCCCGCAGATGGAGGGCCCCTACTTCAAGCCGAACTCGCCGCGCCGCACCTCGCTCGTCGACGCGGGCGCCCAGGGCACACGGCTGACCGTCAGCGGGTACGTGTTCGGCCGGTCCTGCCAGCCGCTCGCGGACGTACTGCTGGACTTCTGGCAGGCGGACGCGAACGGCGCCTACGACAACACCGGTTACCGGTTCCGCGGCCACCAGTACACCGACGCGCGCGGGGCGTTCGAACTCACCACGATCGTCCCCGGGCTGTATCCGGGCCGCACCCGGCACATCCACGTCAAGGCGCAGGCCCCGGGCCGCCCCGTGCTCACCACCCAGCTCTACTTCCCGGGCGAGCCGCGCAACGGCACCGACGCGATCTTCGACCCCGCGCTGCTGATGAACGTGCGGACGGTCGGTTCGGCGAAGGAGGCGACGTTCGACTTCGTCCTCGACGTCTCCCGGACGCCCCCGCCCACCACCCCGCCCCCGGACGGCCCCGGCGGCACCTGGCGCGCGGGGGTGAACTACAGGGCAGGCGACCGGGTGGAGTACGGCGGCGCCTCCTACACATGTCTCCAGGCACATCTGTCCCAGGCCGGCTGGGAACCGCCGAACACTCCGGCCCTGTGGCGGCGGGCCTGATCCCCGGCCCCTGAGTCCCGGCCCCGCCGTGGCGGCCGGCCGACCGCAAGCGCGATCGCGGTCAGTCGGCCGCCACGGCCTCGGCGTCCGGGCCGCGACGGGAGCCGAGGCGGGCCAGGAGCCCGGCGCGGTGCAGTCCGGCGATCGGCGCCACCAGGTCGGGGTGGCGCAGCAGGGGCGCGGCCTGCCGGTCGAGCCCGTCGGGAGCGGCCAGCCTGCGGAAGTCGACCGCCAGCCCCCGCGCGTGCTCGCTGCGCAGGGCGCCGGCCACCGCCTCCTCCACCAGGTCCGGCGAGGTCAGCAGGCAGGCCGCCCAGCTGGCGAGGACCTCGTCCACCCAGGTGCGCCAGGCGTTTCCCGTCTCGCCGGGCTCGCGGGGCACGGGGATCCACGGCAGACCGGCGGACGCGCCGCCGGGGTCGCCGGGACCGTCTTGGTCGCCGGGGTCGCCGGAACCATCCGGTTCCGGGGCCGCCGCGCCGGTGATCCGGTCCAGCCGCAGGGCGCCGCCCGGGCCGGCGACCGCCACCAGCGCGGCGTCCAGCAGCGTCGGATAGCGCAGCCAGGCCGCGACCGTGACCGCCTGGCGCGCCTGCGCCTCGGCCAGGGACGCGCTGAGCACGCCGCCGGCGGTCGGGTAGGAGCGGACCAGCCACCGGGTGGTGGCGGCTATGACGGAGGAGAGATCAGCAGACACCTTGGTCCCGCATTTCGGAAGGGCGGATTCCGGTATTCGGTGACTCGATGGTAGCGAGCCCCGCCCGGGCTGCCGGGGTGAGTTGCGCCACCGGGCGCCCGGCGGCGCGGAGAACACATGGCCGGAATGCGAACCGGGGGGCGGGGCGGGGGCAGAGTGCGCGGAGGGGGCCTCGTCACCGGCCGTGCGCCGGGCTACGGTGGCGTGTGACAGCCGCGCCTTCGGTGGTGACCGCACCGGCGGCGCGGGCGGCCAGGCGGGGCACGGCGGAAGGGGAACTGCCGTTGAACTGCACCACATGCGGAGCCACCGTGATCCAGGGCCCCGACGGGCGCTGGTCCTGCGGCAACTGCGGAGCGACCGGATGACCCCATCGCATTCCGACGTCCCGGCGCCCGACGTGGCCGTGATGCACTGCGCGCAGTGCGGCTGGGCCGTCCAGGAGGGGCCGCGCGGCGGCTACGTGTGCACCCAGTGCTTCCACACCGTCGAGCCGCCGCTGGACTTCCGCGGGGGCTGACCCCGGTGACCCGCCGCACACGTCTCATCCCGCCCGCGGCCCGCACCCGCCCGGCGCACCCCTCATCCGCGCGCCCGGGGCACGCGCGGCACGGCGGCGTTGCAGTACGCCTACCGCAGCTGGGCTCCGTGGCGGGTGCTCCCGCCCTGCTCCTGGTCCACGC